>JBBDXA010000043.1:0-7815 GCA_040902585.1 Phycisphaeraceae bacterium | reverse complement strand
CCCCCCCCCCCCCCCCCCCCCCCCCCCCCCCCCCCCCCCCCCCCCCCCCGACAAACCGCCATCTGCCCCAAAAAATGCCTTCAATGGCTTATAAAGCAAAGACTTGCATCAATGTCTACCTCGTGTCTACCTCGTGTCTACCCCTGTCTACCCCCTGCCCATGTCTACCCCGCCCTACCAGCGCCGCCCTCCTGCCAATTCGACACCGGTCGGAACCCACCCGCCCCACCGATGGCAGGGACCGGCCCGCAGGAGGCCTGGGCGTTTTCCGAGACAGCCAGCGCAAACGCCTCAATTTCAGCCTTTTATGACAATTGGGCACAAGATCGCCCTTCCGCTGCGCTGGCACCCGGGTTGCCTCTATGAACAGTTGATGGGGATTCCCTAACCATGCGGAACCTGCGATTTCATCCCGATGCTTCCAACCCCGCCTGGCCGCCTGGTGCCGGGGCTGCTGCGGGTCGATCGCGGTTCAACATGTTGCTGACGGAAGACCGCTGGCACGGGCCGGACCACTGGTCCCGGCAGCTACCCCGGCTGATGGAGCCAATGGGCGTCGTCTCCTACATCGCTCGCTGCGGCGAGGAGGCATTGGAGCTCGCTTCGAGCGTCTCCATTCACGCGGCTGTGGTGGACATCAACACCCCGAAGCTCGCCAAGCCGACGTCGTCGCTCTCGATGGAAGACGCCGATGGCGGCAGCGACGACGATGGTGAATCCTCGCAGCCGACGGGCTTGTGGATTCTGGAATTGTTCCGCAGGCTGCCGAGCAATCCGCCGGTGGTCGTGGTGCGGAGCCGAACGATTACGTCGCAGGATGTGAATCGCCTCCTGCGCGACGCCCTGCGACTCGGTGCGTTCACGGTGATGGAAAGCCCCGTGCCGCTGGAGCAACTGCTGGGCGTATTCCGCCGCCTGCTCGATCGACTGTACAAAGGCCACTGGCCTCAAGAGTAAGAAGTGAAACCACAGATGAACACAGATGCACACAGATGCACACAGATGAATACAGATGATCAATGCAAGGGAATCGAGATTTGAAATCTGAGTACTGAGATTCACAATCCGAGTTCCTCATCTGTGTATATCTGTGTTCATCTGTGGTTAATAGATTGACTGAACGTACCACTCAACCCCAAACCTGCCGAACTTCGGCGAACCCCTAAGGAGTCTCTCATGCCTGCTACCGCGACCGCCCCCAAGTCCAAGACCAAGGTCCGTCCCCTCGGTGAAAAGATCCTCGTCAAACGTGCCGAGAGCGAAACGAAGACCAAGTCCGGCCTCTTCCTGCCCGAGTCCGCCAAAGAGAAGCCCCAGCAGGCGACCATCATCGCCGTCGGCGATGGCAAGATGCTCGACAGCGGCACCCGCGCGCCCTTCCAGGTGAAGGTCGGCGACAAGGTGCTCCTCTCCAAGTGGGGCGGCACCGAAATCAAGCTCGACGATCAGGAACTGCTCATCGTCAGCGAAGACGACATCCTCGCGGTCATCGAGTAATCCCCCGGTTCCCGCCGCTTGCGGCGTAGCAACGAACATCGCCGCACGCCGCGAAACTCCAAACAACAATCCCCAAATCTCAAACAAAGGGAACAATCTTCAAACGACAAAAGTGGAACCGCTCACTGGCCCGATTTGAAGTTTTGTTTTTTTGGAATTTGTTTGAGATTTGATAGTTACGATTTGAGATTTCATTCTCGACACAAACCACCAACAAATAAGGAAGCATACCCATGGGTGCCAAGACTATTAAGTTCGATCAGGAGGCCCGCGAGGCGATCCGCCGCGGCGTCGCCAAACTCGCCAAGGCCGTCAAAGTCACGCTCGGCCCGTCCGGCCGCGTCGTCATTCTCGAAAAATCATTTGGTAGCCCTACCGTTACTAAAGACGGGGTGACGGTTGCCAATGAGATCGAGATCGATGATCCCATCGAAAACATCGGCGCGACAATGGTAAAAGAGGTCGCGTCCAAGGCTTCGAAGGATGCGGGCGATGGCACCACCACCGCCACCATCTACGCCGAGGCCATCTTCACCGAAGGCCTCAAGAACGTCACCAGCGGCGCGAACTCCAACCAGATCAAGCGCGGCATCGACAAAGCCGTCGACGCCGTCGTCGCCGAACTCAAGAAGATGAGCAAGAAGGTGGACTCCTCCACCGAAATCGCCCAGGTCGGCACCTGTGCCGCCAACAACGATTCTCAAATCGGCAAGATCATCGCCGAGGCCATGGAAAAGGTCGGCAAGGACGGCGTCATCACCGTCGAAGAAGGCAAGAGCCTGGACACCCTCGTCGAACTCGTCGAAGGCATGCAGTTCGACAAGGGCTACCTCTCGCCGCACTTCGTGACTGATGCCGCGAAAATGGAAACCGTTCTCGAAGATGCTTACATCTTCGTCTACGAAAAGAAACTCTCCAGCGCCAAGGACATTCTCCCCCTCCTCGGCCAGGTCGCCGAGAGCGGCAAGGGCCTGCTCATCGTCTGCGAAGATGTCGAAGGCGAAGCCCTCGCGACGCTCGTCGTCAACAAGCTGCGCGGCATCCTCAAAGTCGCCGCCGTCAAGGCGCCAGGCTTCGGCGATCGCCGCAAGGCCATGATGGAAGACATCGCCTGCCTCACCGGTGGCCGCGCGGTCATGGAAGAACTCGGCATCGACCTCGCCAAGCTCACTCTCGCCGAGCTCGGCTCCGCCAAGAAGATCGTCGTGGATAAAGACAACACGACCATCATCGAAGGCGCGGGCAGCACCAAGGAAATCAAGGGCCGCATCGAAGCCCTCAAGAGCGAGATCGATCGCACCACCAGCGACTACGATCGCGAGAAGCTCCAGGAACGCCTCGCCAAGTTGTCCGGCGGCGTGGCGCAGATCCAGGTCGGCGCTGCGACCGAATCCGAAATGAAAGAAAAGAAGGCGCGCGTGGAAGACGCCATGCACGCCTGCCGCGCCGCGGTCGAAGAGGGCATTCTTCCCGGCGGCGGGACCAGCGTCGTCCGCGCTCGCCGCGTGCTCGAGAAGCTGAAGAAGGATCTCACCGGCGATGAAAGGCTCGGCGTCGATATCGTCTACCGCGCCCTTCGCGCGCCCATCGTTCAGATCGCCGCCAACTGCGGACTCGACGGCTCCGTCGTCGCCAACAACGTTGAGAACAAGAACGAAACCAACTACGGCTACAACGCCCTCACCAGCGAATACGGCGACCTCATCAAGATGGGCGTCATCGTCCCCACCAAGGTCGAACGCGTCGCCCTCCAGAACGCCGCCTCGATCGCCGGCCTGCTGCTGACGACCGATGCCGTGGTCACCGAGATCAAGGAAAAGAAAAAGGGCGGCGGCGCTCCGGACATGGACGGCATGGATTATTGAGGGGCAATTTGCTACAAGAGTAGCCTACGAAGATGAGAAAGAATATTGAACGACGCGACACTCGATTGGAGACATGCACGTGGTCGATAAACCGGACAAACCTTCCCAGGTTGACCGAACAACTTGATTCGAAACCTCTCAGACGGATGGTGGAAACATCATCCGTCTGCTTTTTTGCACGAGCCGAAGAGGCGTGCCAAAGGCTGGAACAACTATGAGAATCAACCATACCGAATTGGTCCTACGGGACGTGCCAAAAGACCTCGTTCGTGACAAAGTTGAGTCTGACGTTCGTGCAGCGATGCTCACTACCGCCCGAGCCGCAATAGACGGAAAGGACCAATCCGAGAACGTTTCAATGCACTCAGAATCGAGGCTCGGTGTCGACTTCTCCAGACATGGCAAATCGGGGTTTTTCCGATGGCACACCGGCGATCGAGTAGATGTCGCAATTAGTGTTTTCTTGCGCGGGCATGAAACCGACAGCGGTGCAATAAATCACCTGAAGGACGGGCCAATCAAACTCAGCTCGAAGACAATCAACAAGGTCATCGCATTGACCCGTCCCGCACTCGCTACCGTTTACTTTGATTTGGATACCTTCAAGCACATGGTGGTCGATGCCGCGGCAATGGCAATGACCGCTGCTATGCTCGCAATGCCAAGTGACAGCCCTTCAATTGAGACTGATGATGACATCAGGCCCGATCAAATTGCCGTGAATACAGCAAGCGTCAATCGCGTAATGCAAACGTATCAAATGATCCACAACAATTGGGCGAGGAAGAACAGATTTGAGTACCACGTCTCGTCAAACATTCGGATAAGCGGACGGGCATATGCGGAAATCAAGATGGCCCGCTTCTTAGTCGGAGTTGATGCTGGCAGCGTGCAAGAAATGTCATTGATCGAGTTGGTCGGGGTCTTTCGTTTGATTGCGGATCAATGTGAACAATTGCGTAGTGCAAAATACCTAAAAGAAATCAAGCTTTCCTCGCCCATTGATTTGAGACCAAATGTCAATCTTATTATGGAGACTCTAAGTGAGATCGACATTCAAGAGCCACCTGGGTAACACCGCGCGCCGGGACAGCGAGCAAACAGGGTGGTCGAATCTTCAAAGCCACCCTACGCCACCGCCTCCTACTCACTGGCGAAGAGATCAAACTCTTTTCATGAAACCACGATCGCACTTCATCCTCCTTTGCATCTGCGCCGTCGGCATCGCTGCCGACACGCCTACGCCACTTTCCACCTGGATCGCCCAGGTTCAGGTTCTCGGTGCCAAGCACCGCAAAGGCGAGACGTCGGTTCAGTCCGATGCCGCGTTCACCGCCCTGCTCGATGCCTTCGAGAAGGAATTCAAGGACAAGCGAATCCAGTTCACGGTGAAGATCAAGAATGTGAAATGGAGGGACGGCGTCGCGGAGCTGAGCACTGAGGGCGAATTGGGCGAGCAGCCGAAGGCTTCGGCCGAGAGGCCTATGCGCATCTTCCGCGGCGCGCCGATCGAACTGCGCATGTCACAGGAGGAAGCCGCGGCGATCAAGGCTGGTGCGCTGCTGCGGTTCACGGGTACGCTGACCTATAATCGCGGCAAGTGGGGCGCGGTGGGTGCCGAGACGAAGTCGCAGCAACTCTATACGGTCCGTCATGAGTATCTCGGCGGCGCGGCGTTTGTGGGGACGTTTACTTGCGGGGATGGCGAGTACCAGGTCGGTT
This sequence comes from Phycisphaeraceae bacterium, assembly GCA_040902585.1. GTDB lineage: Bacteria > Planctomycetota > Phycisphaerae > Phycisphaerales > Phycisphaeraceae > JBBDXA01. Next base: position 2,731 of record JBBDXA010000043.1, on the reverse strand, counting down.
TGAAGAGATTTGTGAGTCGGTGGGATGGGGGGAAGTAGTGAGTCAATGGGGGCGTTCGGGGGAGGGGGACCCACCCACGGGAGTGGGTGGGCTTTGCCGGTGACTGCTGGAATCACTTCGAATTCAGGGGGTTGTCAATTACCGTACAATGTGCTAACATATGTCTCTGTCGTTCACCTCTTGCCGGAGACATTGCCATGGATGAAATCGACCATCGCCTGATTGATGCGTGGGACAAGGTTTGCGAGCGGATCAAGCGCGATCCAGAGTTTGCTGCGGCGCGGCGGCGGATGCTTGAAAGAAAGATCGTCACGCAGCCGATGCGGGACTGGTGCGTGGCCCTGCGCGCCAGCGATACGCGGATCAGCGACTTTCACTTCATCATCACCTATCGCGATGACTGGGAGAAGAAGATGGCGCATCGGGTGCAGCTTTGCGGTGAGTCACTTCAACTGTTGCTCAAGCCGGTGGCGAATCCCTGGCCGGGCATGCGGCAGCGGGACGCGGCGGACAAGCTGGGCGTGTGCTTCGAGGTCGTGGGGCAATGGATCAAGAAGGGGCTGGTGCAGGCGCGGTGGGAGCATCCGGGCGGGGACAATTACTTTGGGAAGCCTTCGCCGTGGGTGTGGTGGGATGGGGTGCGTGATCCGCAGCATAAGGATGGCAAGACGCCTGACGCGGTGTGGGGATCGCTGTGGCAGTATTTGTGGAAGCGGGTGCCTGCGGATTGGACGCAGGAGGTCTGGCGGGTGCCGCGCGAGAGGCTGGACCCGCGATATGGGGTGGTGTTCAGCGGGTGGAACTGGCGTTGTCCTGGGACGGTGGATGTGAACGGGAAGTGGCAACCCTGCGGCAAGCTGGTGCGCTGGCTGTATGCCGCGCTGCCGCCGCTGCGGGTGCAGGATTTTCTGGGCGAGCGCTCGCCGCTGGATTTGCCGCGGTTGCCTGATGGGCCGCATGCGTTTCGCATGGCCTGCATGGACTGCACGGGATGGGACACGCTCAAGCACGGCAAGAAGGATCCGATGTTCTGGTGGAATCAGTTTGTGCGCCATGTGTCGGGCGGATTGCTGCTGGGCAGTGATGTGGAGTATCCGTTTGGGGCGGGCGAATGGGGGAAGTCGCAGAGGAAGTTGACAGGGTCGGAGTGAGGGGAGGATGCGGGGACCCACCCACGGGAGTGGGTGGGCTTTGGGTGGCGATTGCAGGAGATGGGATCGCGTACAATCGTTGCATGTCACTCCCACGATTCATGATTGGTCGTTCCGCGCTGCTCGTTGTTGATGTGCAGGAGAAACTGGTGCCGGCGATGGCGGGCGGCGAGGAGCTAGTGGAATCCGTCGGGCGGTTGATTGACGGGGCGAATCTATTAGAGGTGCCTGTGCTGGCGACGGAGCAGTACCCGCGCGGACTGGGGCCGACGGTCCCGGCGATTGCGGCGCGGCTGGCGGGCGCGGCGTGCGTGGAGGAGAAGCTGAAGTTTTCCGCGTGCATCGAGCCGGTGCGGGCGAAGCTCTTGGAGAAGCGGGTGCATTCGGTGATCGTCTGCGGGATCGAGGCTCACGTGTGCGTCTTGCAGACGTGCCTGGACCTGATCGAGGCGGGTTACGTCACGGCCTTCGTCACTGATGCGATCACATCACGCAGCGCGATCGATCGGGAGACCGCGGTGCAGCGATTGATTCAGGCGGGCGCGGTACCTGTGACGGTGGAGTCTGTGCTGTTTGAGTTGCAGCATGAGGCGGGGTCGGAGCGGTTCAAGGCGTTGAGCAGGCTGGTGAAGTGACGGGGTGAAACAGCGAACACGGCGATTTCTTGCCCGAAACCCGCCCGGCGGATAGTCTATGGCCCGCGCGAAAGCAGGTTCGCCACGGGATTGGCGGGCCGATTCGACGCTTTGCAGGAGTGCTCCGATGCTTGAAACTTACGAACAATTGAAATCCGTCCTCGCCTCGATTGAGGATGACGTGATGAAGGCGGCCGGCGGCAACAAGGCGGCCGGCACCCGTGTGCGCAAGGCGATGCAGGATGTGAAAAACATCGCTCAGGCGTTGCGCACGAAGGTTCTGGAAGGCCGGACCGAAGGCGGCGGTGACGAAGCGGGCGAATCCTGATCTTTCCATCACGCGGAGTGTTGCCCAGTCCCGGTGGGCCTGACGCCCCGGCGATTGTCGCAGGACCGGCGGACCCGCGCGGGACGAAGGCACTCGACTCGCGACTGCGGCGCGGCTTGCTATTCTGTGCCCTCCCGACGCCTGCCTGCTCGGGTTCAGGAGTAAATGCCATGCCGCGGCCGCTCTTTGTTGATATTGCCACCGTTGACATGAACAACGTGATGTACGGCGTTGACGCGATCGAAGCAGTCAACCCGCAGCGCGGCCACATGCGCATGCTCGATGCCGTGGTGATGGTCAACGAAACCGAACGGACGTTCGTGGCCTACAAGGACGTCCGCCATGATGAGTTCTGGGTGCCAGATCACATCCCCGGCCGACCCCTTTTCCCTGGTGTGCTCATGATCGAAGCGGCGGCTCAGGTCGGAGGCTTCGTGATGAAAACGTATGGCAAGGTCGAAGGCTTCGTGGGCTTTGCCGGGGTGGACGGCGTGAAGTTCCGCGGGCAGGTCTTGCCGGGCGATCGCTTCGTCATCCTGGGAAAAATTCTCGACCTGCGGGCGCGGCGAAGCGTCTGCGCGGTGCAGGGCGTGGTGAACGGCGTGCTCGTCTTCGAA
>JBBDXA010000042.1:0-7852 GCA_040902585.1 Phycisphaeraceae bacterium | reverse complement strand
GACGGCTTAGCCGCCGCTGCTGCCGCCGCTGCTGGTGTTGGAAAGGGCCGAGTTCAGGTCGAACTCGGGCGACCAGACGAAGTTGGGAATCTGGTAGATGAGCCCGCGCACATCGTAGACTTTCACCGTGACCTGTCTCCGTTCGATCGCGCGGGTCGTCGAGATGACGATCACGCCTTTGATCACGTCCCAGTCGCAGTCAGAAGAAAGGCATGCCCAGTCGATCGCGTCCTTGATGGTCATCTTCTCCGCCTCGAGGGCGACGGGATTATTTTCCGCTCCCTGCGTGGCGGCCCTATCGATAAGCATCGTCAGGCCGCTCTCGCGCTGAAGGAATTCGACGACGCGTTCCATGGGCGTGTCGAGGAACTGGATTTTGATTTCCTTGGAAAGTTTCTCCTTGATGGGCGCGAGAGCTTCCTCGGCTGGTCCGATGGGCCGGGAGATGTCACCCAGCAGCATGCGAAGCTGGGCGGCCTCGCGGGCATGACGAGCGTTGGTGGTGGTGGTCTTCTGCTGGGCAAGGGCATCGCCGACGAGGCCGAGGGCGATGATCGCAGCCAATGCACGCAAGGGCACAACGTGTCTCATGATGGTCTCCTGAATGAAGGTTGACGGACCAGTGGGCACTCCGCCTTGCGTAAGGCGGAGGCAAGGCGAGGGCAAGGCGGGAGCAAGCGGGTAGAAATGAGTCTAACCGGGTCGCGGGCATGTCACAATGAAAAGCTGCGGAATCTGCGAAGTTCTAACGTGAGCTACCGACCCCCTTTCCCGGGGGGACTGGCGTTCTGCCTGCCGGCAAATGAACAACGCCGCCCGGCGAGGGACGGCGTCGTTCGATCAATCGAGGTTTGGAGAAACAGTCATCACGCCACGCGACGACGACGAACCGCCAGACCAGCCAGACCCATCAGGCCCAGTGCGAGGGTGGCGGGCTCGGGAACCGCGATGGGGACCACGCTGGCGAACGAGGTGCCGATGCGAAGTTCGTCGAAGAGGTAAAAGTCGTCGTTAATGATGCCCGCGGCCCGGGCGGTGAAGAAGTCAATCAGGCCGAGATTGCCGGATTCGAGGAACGCTGACGCGGAGAGGATGTTGCTGCCTTCGATGTTGCTGGTCGGGTTGACCCACAGTTCCATCAGGTCGTGGCCGACCGCGCCGCCGCTGTCACTGAACTTGCCGACGAGGAAGACGGTGGTGTCGGCCGCGGCGCCGACGGCGCTGTTGCTGCGCACATCCGTATTGGAACGGACGCCAGCGAAGTAGGGGTTACCTATGACGGGCTGATTGCGGGTCATGCCGATGCCGCCTTGGTTGTCAGGATCCGTATCGTCATTGAGCATGAACTGGGCGAAGTCGCCGCCGCCACCGGTATCGACCGTCTGAAGCGGGCGGAACAGGAAGCTGAAGTACACATCACCGCTCTGGCCGGTGAACGATCGGGTGATGATGCCTTCGGCGACACTGGAGCCAAGGTTGGTGAGTTGCACCGCGTTGGTGCCGCCGTCGACGAGGACCGCGCCGCTCGAGTAGCTCAGCGGCGTGCCCTGACTCTGGACGGTGACGTTCGCGTTGCCGCCGTAGGCACCGGTCCAGAACGCAGCGCCGTTGGTGCCGCCGTTGTTACCCGCCAGCGGAGCCCCGGCGACGTAACTGTTGAAGTCATCCGCCACCAGCAGCGTCGCCTGGGCCGGACGAATCAGGCCGGGAGCGAGCAAAGCTGCGAGCGTGATGACGATGGGTGAGAATCTGTTGAAACGTTTCATGGAGAATCTCCTGTCTGTGCCGAACGAATGTTCGGCGGTGGTACGGGGTTGCAGGCTGGAAAAATGCAGCTGACGATGAGTTCGGTCGAAACACCCATTACGCCACGCGACGACGACGCGCGGCCAGACCGGCCAGGCCCATCAGGGCCAAGGCGGCGCTGGCGGGTTCGGGGACGGTGATCACCACATCCGACAGCAGCGTTCCGATGCGGAGTTCATCGATGAAGTAGGTGTCGCCGGTCTCGGTGAAGGCGATGCGGCCCAGGAACCGGCTCAGACTGGTCAGACCCGCTACTTCGACGTTGCTGACAGCGTCGGGCGTTCCCAGCGCCAGCGAGGTTGGGTTGATCCAGAGTTCGACGAGGTTGTAGCCCGCGACGCCGGTGTCGCTCATGCGGGCGACGAGGAAGTAGGTTTCATTGGCATTGGTTCCCAGGCCGGCGAAATCGGTGACGGTCGTGCCGGCGCGGGTGTGGAAGTCGAAGTCGCCGAGCGAGGAATTGTCACGGTGCGCGACGCTGAGCCGCGGATTGGCAAAGGCTGTGTTGTCGAGCCCGAACTGGATGAAATCGCCATCGCCCGTGCCGTCAGCCGAGGTCGTGCGGAAGAGAAAGCTCATGAACACGGGGCCCGCCTGCGCAGGAAAGGCACGATCCAGGTACACGGCGTTTGCCGTGCTTCCGATGGGGATGTGAGTGTCGAGCTTGCGGTTACCGCCATCGATCAGGACGGAGCCGGCGGCATAGGAGAGACCGCCCGCGGCGGTGACGACGTTGGCCCGCTGTGTATCGAGGACATTCCAGTCACTCGTCCAGAAGCTGCCGCCGCTCTGTCCCACACCGGCGTTGCTCTCCAACTGTGAGCCGGCGGCATATTCCTCGAAGCCTTCGTACGCCACGAGCACCGCCTGTACCGGGCGAATCAGGCCGGGAGCGAGCAAAGCGCCCAGTGCGACGACGACGGACAAAATCCTGCTGCAACAATTCATGGGCCATCTCCTGTGTGGGCCGAACGAATGTTCGGCTGAGTTTAAGGGGTTGCAGGCTGAGAAAGCGCGCAGCCTGCGATGTGAGTTTAAGCGTCCCAGATTTGAGACGATACGTCAACCACAATCTGCACCAATCACGTTTATTTCAGACTGTTATTTAGCCTGTCGATGGCATCGCGCCGGGTTTCGTGGTGGAAGGCGAAAACGGAAAAACCGCGGCCGCGAACAGGCGTTCGCGGCCGTGGGCTATACACTTGATTAGGCATTCGCCAAGGTCAATACCCAGCTTACAGATCGAACCGGCGGAAGGCCGTGATCTTCGCGCCCTTGGGGATGTAGTCGCGCACGGGCTTCTTCGCATCCATTTCGCGGATGTAAATCTGGCCCATCAGGGTGTGATCATCGGTCCACTTGCGGACCTTGCCCTCGGCGATCTTCTCGGCGATGTTCGCGGGCTTGCCGCTGGCTTGGGCTTCGGCGACGGCGGCGGCCTTGGCCTCCGCGAGTTTGTCGGCAGGCAGGCCGGTGGAATCCACCGACAGCGGCGAGGCCCACTGACCTTTGCCGTCGGCTGCGACCAGGTGCTGGCACAGGCCCTTGAGCAGGTCTTCCGACAGATCGCCTTCGCCGGCGATGACCACGCCGACCTTGCCGGTGTGATGCACGTACGAGCCGACCTTCGGAGCTTCGAGCTTGATGCCTTTGCCGTAGCTGATGTTCTCTTTGATGGTGATGCGCAGGTCATCGACCAGCGTCTGCACCGCGGCGGGAGCCTTGGGAATCTCACCGGCGGGCTCTTTCAGGGCGATCCTGGCGCTCTCGGCCGCGGCGTTCTGGAACTTCTCGCTCTTGGCGGCGAAGTCCGTCTCGCTGACCAGCGCGATCATCGCCACCGCGCCGTCCTGCGTCGCGGCGGCGATCCAGCCTTCGCTGGCGGCCCGGTCGCTGCGCAGGCTCATCTTGGCGCCGAGCTCTTCACGCAGCTTGGCGATCGCCGCGTCCATGTCACCATTCGTCGCTTCGAGGGCGATTTTGCATTCCATCATGCCCAGCCCGGTGCGCCCGCGAAGGGCCATTACGTCCTTGGCGCTGACTGCCATTGTTCTAGTCTCCGATAAGTCTAAAAGGTCAGAAATCGCGTTCACCGCGGCAGGGATGATAGCCGGTGTGGGTGAAACGCGGCGTAAGTGTAGAGGTTTGAAACGAATTGAACCCGGTTGAACCCGGTTGAAGCGTGGCGTTTTGGTGGCATGGACAATCGCAGTCGCAACTTGCCCATGTCTTGTGCCGCAGGTGATCTTTATGGGGCAAGTTCGGCGAAACTCACTTGGACCAAGCCACCATACGACCACATTCATGCCACGCGCACAATGCCTTCGCATCAGCCTGCGGCCGGGGGGTTCGTGCCGGCAGCGCTGGCGACGGGTTCACCTTCGGTGTCGTCAGCCTTGCCGCCCTTGTCACCTTTGTCACCTTTGTCACCTTTGTCATCGGCGCGGAACCGGCTGCGTGTGCTGCGACGGCGCGGTTCGCCACCGCGCCCGCCTGCCGGGGCTTCATCTTTGCCTTCGCCCATCGTGGCTCGGCCGGTCTTGCCTTCCTGAACCGCGGCGACCAGGCTCTGCACCACGACTTCGATCGAACGCATCGCGTCGTCGTTGCCGGGGATGGGGATGTCCGCGAAATCAGGATCGCTGTCGGTATCGATCAGGCACACCGTGGGGATGCCCAGCTTGCGGGCTTCGCGCACGGCGTTGACTTCGCGCTTGACGTCGATGATCACCATCGCGCCAGGCAGCTTGGTCATGTTGCGGATGCCGGCGAGGTTGCGAAGAATCTTCGCCTTCTCGCGGCGAAGGGTGGATTCCATCTTTTTGGAATACTTGGTGGCGAGATCGCCTGACGTTTCGAGGCCTTCGAGTTCTTCGAGGCGTTTGAGCCGTTCGCGAATGGTGCGGAAGTTGGTGAGCGTGCCGCCGAGCCAGCGTTCGATGACGTAAGGCTGGTTGGCTTCGCCGCAGAATTTTTCGAGGATGCCGCGGGCCTGGCGCTTGGTGCCCACGAAGAGGATGTCCTGTCCGCCGGCCACCACTTTGGTGATGAACTTGCGGGCCAGGAGCAGGCCTTTGACGGTGGCCTTGACGTCGATGATGTGGACGCGGTTTTTCTTGCCGAAGATGTAAGGCAACATCTTCGGGTTCCAGTTGGTGGTGCGATGGCCGAAGTGGATACCAGCTTCAACCAAATCTTTGACGAGCGATGCCATGACGACTCCTTAGCGGTAAGGTCAGCTAGCTGCGTGGCGACGGATAGAAATCCTGCCGTGCCCCTTGAGGCCCCGGAATCCGGGCTCGGCGGTCGCCTTGAATCTATCGTTAAAAAGATCGCACGCCGAACAGCCGGCGTGTCACCAGATCTTGACTCTGCGTTCATCCCTGAAGCGCAAATGCACCGCAGGGGCTGACCCCACCTGAGGTGATTCTATTCTAACAGCCCCATCGGGGCCTGCAAACGACGGAAAAAAGGGACGGCCGGGCATCTATATAGAAGGATAGCGCGTGGATCGGGTGCCACGGCTCGACGAGGTCTTACCGCGAGGAGCCCCGTGCGTGGGCCTGGGGCTGTCGATTTGAACGCAGAGGCGCAGAGGGGGAAGAGGGCGCGGAGGCGGCGTTTGAATACGTTGGCCTTGAGCTGAACCAGCAAATCCAATCCCCTCGCCAATCTCATCTCTCTCTGCGCCTCTGCGCCTCTGCGTCAAGAACGGTGACCCAAGGCTGCCGCACGCCGCACGGGTCTTCGTCGCCAAGCGTCCTCGACCCGTGGCACCCGACGCGCACCCATTCGCGCCCGCGCGACAACTTCACAGGCACCTTCTCAAATAACGAAAGGCGTCCCGGGTTCGGGACGCCTTTCAACGATGGCTCCGTGGCGTTGCGTTTGGGGTGAAGCGTAGGGTGTGAACAAGTCAGTTTTCGGAGCGACTGTTCACGGGGTTTCGAACACGATCTCGCTTTCAACCACTCCAGTCCTTGAAGCTCTTTCGAGCTCGTTCGAGACGAGGAAGTCGAAGTTGTTACTTCTTCTTCTTCGCGGCCTTCTTGGTGGCCTTCTTCGCAGCTTTCTTCTTTGCTTTCTTTGCCATGGCAACTTTCCTTTCCTACGCCAGTCGGAGCTTGACTCAATTAAACAAAGGTGCGCGCGTTAAGTCAACAGGTATTGTCAACTCTTGCAAAAAATTTATCGGCTTAATGATGCGCGGTTCTTGAGTCCTCGCGCGCCTTCATCGCCATGTTCATGATGATGTTCATCACTCGCCGCGCCATCCGCCTCGCTCTTTCTTGATCTGCCCGCGCTGCTTCTTCGATTCAAGTCGGCGCAGTTTCGATCCCTTCGACGGCTTCGTTTTCCGGCGCACCTTCGGCACGCGCATCGCTTCCACGATCAGTTCGCGCAGACGATCCAGGCAGGCTTTGCGGTTGGCCTGCTGCGAACGCGAGTCGTCACTGGTGATCATCACCACGCCCGCATCCGTCACGCGCGAACCCGCCAGCGCAATGAGTCGATCGATCAGGCGCGGGCGCAGCTTGGCGCGCAGGACATCAAGGCTCACTTCAAGCCGCGCCTTGCTCGCCACTTTGTTGACGTTCTGCCCGCCCGGCCCGCTGCTGCGCACGAACTCGAAACGCAGGTCCGACTCACTGACGCGCACCCCCGGCGCGATCTCGACGCCCGAAGGCGGCGGGGTATCCGCATCAGGTTGTTCAGCGCGGGAAGGCATGACGGCAATGGTAGGGCGGGAAACGGGAAAGTCGCGGAAAACGCTTAGAATAGGGGTGATTATGCGAAGCCGCGGGCGGCTGAATCAATCCTTCAGCACCACCACATCCTCCGGATCAAAGCCCACGCGGACCTCATCTCCATTGAACTTCTGAGGCTTGGGGTTCAACTCAAACACCGTCACCTTCACCTTGCCCGGCAGGAGCAGGTGATGCTGCGCGACCTCGCCGAGGTAGGTCGTGTCGAGACGCTTGGCGGTGAAGGTGTTGGCGCCATCGCTGCCTTCGTCGGTCGCCTTGGGACTGAGGATGCGGATCGCTTCAGGGCGCACGCAGCAGGTGACGTTGCCTTCCTTCGCGAGGTCATCGGGGAACACCGTCGAGCGCATCTTTCCCGCATCCCCTTCGAGCAGCACCTGTCCGTCTTCGCGGCCGACCACCTTCGCCGCGATGAAGTTCGTCTCGCCGAGGAAGTCGGCGACGAAGCGGCTCCTGGGCCGATCGTAAAGTTCGCGGGCAGGTCCCGACTGCATCACCTTGCCGTTCTTCAGTAACGCGACCTCATCGGCCATCGACAGGGCTTCTTTTTGATCGTGCGTGACGTAGACGGCCGTGGTCCCGGCCTGCTTGCAGATCGATTTAATCTGCCCGCGCATCTCGATCCGCAGCTTGGCATCCAGGTTCGACAGCGGTTCGTCGAGCAAAAGCACCGTCGGCTTAATCACCAGCGCCCGCGCCAAAGCGACGCGCTGCTGCTGTCCGCCCGAGAGCTGGTTGGGCTTGCGGTCGCCGTACTCGGCCATCTGCACGAGCTTCAAAGCATCCGCCACGCGGGTCAGCGTCTGGGCCTTGTCGATCTTCCGCACGTTCAAACCGAAGGCCACGTTCTGCGCCACCGTCATGTGCGGCCAGAGCGCGTAACCCTGAAACACCATCCCGCAGTTGCGTTTGTGCGGCGGCAGCCAGGTGACATCCTGCTCGCCGAAGTGAATCGTCCCGCTGGTCGGCTCCGTGAAACCGGCGATCATGCGCAGCAGCGTGGTCTTCCCGCAGCCACTGGGCCCGAGCAGGAAAAAGAGCGATCCGGGCTTGATGTTCAGAGTGATTCCGTCGACCGCCACGGTCTTGTCGAAGGTCTTGCGCAGAGTGTCGATATGAATCGGCGTCATGCGTTGGAGAGGATAACATGGGAAAGTGAAAGAGTGACAAGGCGATGCCCCGTTGCCCCGCTGCCCCGGTTAGCGGCGCGGCCGAGTCCGCGAGGCCCGCGTGTGGCTGGAACCCGTCGTGAATTCCCGCGCCGCCGGACAGGCGGGCCT
>JBBDXA010000041.1:0-46915 GCA_040902585.1 Phycisphaeraceae bacterium | reverse complement strand
CGGGTGCATTTATCACAGACCGTTCATCCCATGAAACACACACAGCACTTTGGCTTCCTGATCCGAATTGTTGATCAGGCGGTGTTCGACCGTCGCATCAAAGTAGAGGCAATCGCCCTTTGCCAGTTGATGAATCTGACCGCCGTATTCAAAATCGGTCTTGCCTTCGATCACCATCAGGAATTCTTCGCCTTCGTGCGGAAGCGCCTGGTCACGGGCCTCACCCGCAGGCACGGTCAACAGAAACGGATCCATTCGGCGGCTGGGGTGCTTGTGTGCCAGGGATTCGTAGATCGTTCTGGATCGATGCTCCGAATCCCGTGTGACGACCTCGCGCTCGTCATTTCGCACGATGACAATCTGCGGCCGGGCATCAAGGCCTTCGACCAGTTGTGACAGGGTCACGCCCAGAGCCTTGGCAATACCCGCCAGGGCAGGCAGCGAAGGCGTGATGCGGAAGTTCTCAACCTTGGAAAGCCAGCTTCGCGACAGGCCGGTGCGCGAGGCCACCTCATCGAGGTTCATCTGTCGATCCAGTCGAAGCCGTTTGATGCGCTGGGCCAGTTCTGTCAGGTTCATGCGGAACTACTCGGGTGCGTCGGTCACTTGTCAGTGGTTCACTAACAGGAACGATACTCCTGACAGCCCGCTTTTGACAATCGGCCCTGGCCTGTGTTCATGCGATCCGCCTTCGCCGCCGCCGCGCCAGCACCGGCGCTGCCGTCAGCAGGAGCATCATCGTTGCCGGCTCGGGAATGAATTGCAGGGTGAGTGTCAGGTTGTCGATGCCGAAGAATTCGCCGGCGGTCTGATTCTGCCGACCGATGATCTCCAGCAACAGGGTGCTGCCGGTGTGTTTGATGGACTGGAACAGCGACAACTGACTCAGGTCATAGACGTTCTCAAGGAAGTTCACGTCGCCGAACAGTTGCACGCCCGAGGCGGTGCGCAGGCTGAGCAGTTCCGCATCAAGGACCGGATCGCCGGTGGTGACGATGGGTTCGCTCAACGAGCCGCTGACCCCGTAGCCGAAACCGGCGTTGAGGATCTCCACGCCGTCGACTCGCACGATGAAGCGGTCGCCGTCGCGAATCGGGTCAAGGCTGTCGAGCTGCGCCAGCAACATGCCCAGTTGCACGCCGCCGTGATCCGGCAGGTCGGTGAACTGAATCGCGAGCGTGTTATCCCCCGCCACGGCAGTCGTGCGCAGGAAGTTGCCCGAGAACCCGCCAGCCGTCAGACCGCCGGACGGTTGGAGGATCCAGTTGGGATGGCTGATGTCGTGATTCAGATCGCTCTTGGCGACACCGTCGAAGTTGTTTTCAAAACTGAACGGGGTGCTGGGCGCGACACTGGCAATAGCCGAAAACTGGGCAGCGACCTGGCTTGATGTGATTGCATTGTCGTGAATGCGGAAGTCATCGATGTAGCCCACCCAGTTGCGGTCGTTGGCGCCGCGGAATGTGCCGATGTTCATACCGCCCGCCTGCGAGGCCTGGTTGAAATTGTTGGCACCGAGCGAGATGTGCTGGACCAACTGGCCATCGTGATAAATCTTTAGGGTGTTGGTGCTCAACTTGTCCCACACGGCGGCAAACTGATGCCACTGGCCGTTGTTGACGTTCGGCAGGTTGGGGCCGGGCGACAGGGTCGTCCCTTCCAGGAAATACTGCAACTCATCGGTCGCCGCCATGCCGACGCCGATGGAGAAGCCCGGCTTGGTCTCAAAGAGAAAGTTGCGGGAGTCGTTCACGCCAATGGTGGGATCGAACCGGTAGAGCAGGCCCAGCGAGAACTGCATCGGATTGGTCGTGGGGAAGACAGGCGCGGTGATACTGACGTAATCAGTGCCCGCATCAGGTGTAGTGGTTACACCGGTGTGGGCGATGCGAAGGCCGCCGGTGCCGACGAGAAACTGACCCGGGGTGGATGTGATGGACACACCATCGCCAACCGCGGTGCCGTTGGCGGTTCCAACGCCGTCAGTAAAGTTGGTGTCAAAGGTCCAGAGGTGGGTCAGGGCCGCCATTGCCGGGGTTGCAGTCAAGATGGCCATCAGGGCCGCTCCGACCAATGTAAGTCTCGTTCTCATCACATGTGCTCCTCAATTTGAAGGGAATCGCCAGTTTGTCGCCAAAGCCCTCGCCTGGGTGAATGCCTAGCCGAGATGTTGTTGAATATAGCGTTGCCCGTGCCAAATACAACACTCCTAATCAATAAAATCGATTTTTAATCAACTTTTAGTATCCGGCAAACATACGCGGGTGGCCATGCCGGTGTGCCACTCCCACCCGCCCGCTGCTGACACGGCACTGCTTCCGGTGCCACAGCGGCGAGGCGGAAAACCTCAAGGGCGATTTCCGCCTCGGCACGTTGTCACCCGCCGTTGCCGATAGCACCAACCGCAAGCATGTTCGCTCCTCCTCAAACGTGTGAGGACCTGCAAAACACCGCCGAGCAAGGGTCGCGCTACTCCATCGACCCGAAGAAGGCGCCCATGCCCAGGTGCAGGATGGTGCGAAGAACGGTCATTGCCATCATTCATCCTGGCTCAGGCCTCGCTTCATCCCTATTCTTGCTTCACACCGCTTGGCAACAAATTCGGATTCATCCCCGCGATGGATGTGGATCATGCCGTTCAGTTCGTCACCTTCGAGTTTTGCCCAGCCCCGCCCCGTGAGCGGCGTCGGCCGCAACGAGCCCGTCGACCCGCCTGCTCCCCGGCCCGCTTTAGCCACCGTTCCTGTTCGCTGACGGGCTCGATTGCTCCGTGGCGAAGTATCGCCGCGATGGCTCAGCGCTCGCGACGTGCTTCTTCACGCCGAAACAGCACCTCCAGCCGCTTCTGGTTCCCGCCGACGGCCTTCTCCCATTCGCCCAGCCTCGCCTTCAACTCCCATGCGGTGTTGCGCGGATACCACCATCCGTCGCCGACGAACGGATTGCGGATGTCGCGCAGGGCCTGTTCCTCACCGTACCCGTGGAGCGTGAGCGCCGTGTCGCGCCCGGTGAGTTGTGCGAACGAAATCGCGTGGCTGTTGGGATTGTCCGTGTCGCAACGCATCGCGTCGCTTCGAAGTGTGCGCCGGTTGCTCGTGTCGACTTCCAGCGTGTACCACCCCGCTTCCTTGACCGGCCAGTCAGCCTGGAAATGAACAGGCTTCTTTTCGATGCGATGCCACAACCAGCCGGGACCGTAATCACCACGTATGTCGGTGACCGGCAGTCGTGAATCCTGGCGCTCCTCCGGCTCATCAGGCGACCATGCCTTCTCCACCTTCCCATCGCGGAGCAAACGAACCGCCGTGACCGACTCCGGCGGCCTGACAGTCACGATCATGTGGGCAAAAAACTGCCTGCGAAGCTGAATGAATCGCGTGTGGTTGCTGATCTCCATCAGCAGCGCCGTCGCCGGTTGCTCGTTCGCGCGCTTCGCCTCCGTCTTCACGTAGACAGGACTGGTGATCGACCATGACCACTTCTCGTCGTCGGCGCGAAGCACGAACCAGTCCGGCTGCGCCTCAGCGATCACCTCGTGCTCGACAACCGTCTTGCCGCTTCGGCCCTTCACGTTGAAGGCGTGCAGCCGGCCGCCACGGTGATAAAGCTCCACAGTCTGGAGCGGCCGCAGACTGTGAATCTCGCATCGCAGCTTGACCTTCTGCCCGGGGGTCACCATCAATGTGTCACCAACGCTGCGACCTTCGACTGTCAGGAACGCGAAGACCGGGCCACCGTTGGTTGCCATGGTGCGGCCTTGTTTCATCGCTTCGACGATCGCCGGGTAGGTAAACTTTTCCGCCTGGCAGTAGATGCGGCGATCGCCGGGCGACATCGTCTGCTTGCGGCCCAGGGCGCAGTCGGTGTAGCTGCTGACGCCGATGCGGTTGTCCAGATTCAGCGCCGTAAACCACAGCAACTCCGCCGCCGGCGAATCCACATCAAGCAGATCGCCGGCGTTGCCCAGCGCCGCATCGCTCCAGGTTGCGGCCGCGCCCATCCAGTGAAGCTGATAGGGCGGCGTGAGCGGATGGGTGCGGATCATCACGCCGTCCCGCCGATGCACTTCCTCCCGCAGCGCGCCCGTCAACAGCGGCTGCGCGATCAGCTTCTGATAGTCGTCCGTCGGAATCGGCCCTGAAATTCCGGGCGTGTTGAAGTGCCCGACGAACGGCCCGGGCCGCAGTTCCGGAGCCTGTCGGTAGAGAAACGTTTTTGTGTCAAACTTCCGCACGGTATCGGGCGACAGTTCGTGATCGGCCTCGGTGATGAAGTTCAAGCCGTTGGCTCTGGCTTGCAATGCGGTGTAGCTCGCATCGGTGCGCACGGTGGCGCGGGCGTCGTGCTGCGTGTGGACGTGATTGTCGCCGCAGTACCAGCCGCGTGAGGCAGCGTCGAACCATCGCCGCATGACCACGCGGGCGCGCGTGGCCTTGCCGGCAGGCAGATCCAGTTCGGCCTCCACCGCTTCGTACTCCGGCCCGCACTGCACGAGCAGCTTCGTCTTTCCCCCTGCGAGCCGGACCGTGAACTGACCGTCAGCGAAGAATCGGCCGTCCTGATAAACGTCGCGCCCCGAGCCATCGGGATGACTGCCGTCACTGGCCGTCACGATGATACGCGCGGGCAAAATATCAAATGAACCGGCGTCGCCCTTCTCGACGATCTGAAGTGTCAGCTCCGCCTTGGCGGCGTCGGCATCGGCGAGTGGCGTGGCGTCGAGAATCTCGACCGGCGTCGCGGCGATCGCAGCGGTCAGGCCGGAGTGAACGAACGGC
The DNA here is from genome assembly GCA_040902585.1 of Phycisphaeraceae bacterium. Lineage (GTDB taxonomy): Bacteria > Planctomycetota > Phycisphaerae > Phycisphaerales > Phycisphaeraceae > JBBDXA01. Next base: position 42,137 of record JBBDXA010000041.1, on the reverse strand, counting down.
CCGCAGAGCGCGACGATCAATGTGACGAAATGGATCAGCAGGAATCGCATGCCTTAATGGTACGGGGACCAGAGCAGAATCGTGCGTCGATACGACACCGAAGGTCCAATCACTTCCGGGTTCAATCGCACCGTCCTTCTCAATCTGCGAACCGCGCACAGCGGCCAGGCATAGTCAGCGGGCATAGCACCACACGTGGCCACTTAACAACGCCACAAACAAATCCATAAGCCACCACACACCCAGACCCGATCGAAAGGCGCGGCACATCTGTTTCTGATCGTAACCCCAGGAGATACCCCCTTCGCCACTTGCCGGCACAGACTGCTGAAGACCGGCAGCGTCCGGGGCCCCGACACTGCCTGCACCACGTGACGAACACTGGCCGTATGCCGGGCGGGTTAGCGAGTTCCACAAGCGAGACTTGCGGATGCAGACGATCATCGTTCGCGCTTCAACGAGCGGTCAATTCCGGATGCGATCTGATCGCTGAGCAGCTCGTTGCCGCGGGCGCTGGGATGGACGCCATCGTAAGTCAGAACGCCTGACTTCTGCATGACGAGCGACCCATCAACTCGTAGCCTGGCGTTGTGATTGCGAAGATACGCCATGAATGTTTCGCGCAGGTCCACCAAAGTCGTGTGGGTTTCCCTGGCCACCTTCCGCGTCAGTTCGGCGAACTGTTCGCACTGGACATCCTTTGGGTTGCTGTTGTCGGGCATTTCCTGGAAGACCGAGAGCGTGGCGAGGACAGGAATGGTTTTGTTTTGCCGCGCTGTGGCAACGATGTCTCGCAGCGCCTTGTCAAAATCCTCAGGCGAGGTGTTGCGCCACCAGAGGTCGTTGATGCCGATGAAGATCACCGCGACGGCAGCCTTGTCAGCGGCGATGACCTTGGCGAACGCATCCTGAGGGCCGTTCTGATTCTTCTCATCAACATAGGCAGCCTTGTCCACGCCGTCGCGCACCGACAGGACGCCGCCGCCGTTGATGCCGCGATTGTGCAGATGAATCGTCTTGCCCCGGGTGCCCGCACCGTTTGCGATCGCCTTTTCGAGGAGTGAAATGTATCCATTCTGCCAGGTGATTGAATCGCCGAAGAACGAAATGCTCATACCGTCGCGCAGCGGGCTCTTTTCGCCGGTGAGTTCGTCGCGGCCGGGGATATCGTACATTGCCTGTCTGGCCTTGCGGGCATCGTCGGAAACATCGAACGGCGGATCGATCGCCTTGACACGCATGTCAGGAACGAGTTGTCCATCCTTGAGCAGCTTGGCCGCATACAGGCCGGCCGGCCGATCGGAAGGATCGGCGAAACCGATGCGCGCGACCTGCGCCGGCGTCAGCGTGTTCGCCCCGCGAAACGCCAGCTCATCCTTGCCTTCGGTCCAGCGATCGATCGTCAGAGTCTTATCCGTGTTCCACTTCATTCCGCTGCTGTCGGCGAACGTGAGTTTGCTTTCGCCGTCGCCCAGGTCGATGGAGCCATGGGATTGCAGGTCGAGCGGGCCGAGCGTTTCGCCTTGACCTTGCATCCAGATGCGGCCGTCGTGATCGCCGGTGATGCGGACGAGGCAGTCATCGGGCACCTGGTCGGAAGCATTGAGTTGAAGGATGGCCTGGTTGGTGCCGCCGCCGAGCGTGATGAGTTTGCCGGCCAAGGCGGCGGTGCCTTTCGGTTTGGCGAGAGCGAGGGTGCCGCGCAGGATGGTGAGCGTGCCGGTGAAGGTGTTGGGTTTGTCGCCGGCGAGGAAGGAGGGCCGGGTCTGCCAGGCGTCCTGTCCGCCGCCGTTCCAGATGAGCGAGCCTTTGCCGGAGATGACGCCTTTGAAGGTGGTGAGGTTACCGCCGCCGGTCTCCATCGTGAGCGTGTGGCCGTTGAGGTCGATGTCGCCGGTGACGAGTCCGACGCGCCAGTCGAAGGTGGTGTCGCCGATGAGGCGATAGTTGGGCATCTTGCCCGCAACTTTGGTCTGCGACTCGATCAGCCCCGACACCTCGACGGCATCAGCAGCATCTACCCGCGGGCAGTGGCCGAGAGTTAATGCCAGAAGGGAAACAATCGAGACCATGGGAAATACGATTCTCATCAGATGAACTTTCAAGTTAAGGGATCAGTCGCGGCCGTTCTCTTCGCGGTACGAACCGGGACTGCGCCCCAGCTTTTTGCGAAAAACGCGACCCATGTTCTCGGCGTAGTTGAACCCCGTGTGCTCGGCGACCTCGGCCATCGAAAGGTTGGTTTCACGAATCAGCATGCGGGCGCGATCGAGGCGGACGTGGATGATCTCTTCGTGCGGCGTTCGTCCGAAAGCGCCGCGCATCCGCCGATCCAGCACGCTGCGCGAGACCGCCACGTGGTTGAGCACGCTTTCGACATCAATGCCGTCGCAGGCGTATTGACGGATAAACCGCACGGCCCGGGCCACAAGCTCATCATCGGTCACCAGGGCATCGGTCGACTGTCGCGTCACGATGTGCGTAGGCGGAATGAGAATCGGGCCGGCCGGCGGCGGCTTGCCGTTCATGAGACGGTCCAGCAGCGAGGCCGCCTCGAAGCCGATGCGTTCCGCGTCGGTCCTGATACTGGACATCGGCGGCTCGCACATTTCGCAGTGAGGCAGTTCATCATCGACGCCGAGCACGCCGACTTCATCGGGCACCTGAATCTGTTTCTCGTTGCAGGCATCGATGACGTGCCGGCCACGCACGTCGTGAACGGCAAGGACTCCCACGGGCTTGGGGAGTTGGCGAATCCAATCGGCCAGGGAAGCGCGTTCCTCAGCGGAGCCGACCACCGCGCCCTGCGTCGGATCGTACGTGTGGCACTCGAAGTCGGCGGCCTTGGCGGCTGCACTGAAGTGCCGGCCGCGCACATAGGAGTACCCGCCGCTGCCGCAGAACGCGAAGTGCCGAAACCCCTTGTCATAGAGATGATCGAATGCCAGCCGGCCGATGCCTTTGCCCTGGTTGGAAACGTGCGGCGCTTCGGGCAGCTCATCGGTCGTCGTCAGGTTGACCATGTGAATCCCGCGATCCAAGAGCGGCTGAGCATCGCGGCGATGCACGATGTCTACAATGGCCCCGTCCGCACGCAAAGCCTCGGGCGGAATGCTTCGCCGGTCAGGAACCGGCCATCACCTTCGGGAACATCGACTCGAGCTTTACCAGCGGCGCGGGTTATGCCGTGGTCGTGTACTACAACAACAACGAAGGCCCCAGCAACTCGACCCTTTCAGTGGTGGGCAACGGCGCTGACAATGTCAGCCGCGATATCCGAACCGGCAACACGGCTGCGTCAGGCTTCGATAACGTCGGCTTCGTCGAGGGGACCGGCTCACTGGCGTCGTCGAGCAACTACACCGTCTTCACCGGACTGCACGACAGCGAGTTTACCGTCAGCCTGCTGTCCCAAGGCAGCGTGAACAACAACGGCATCTCCGCGATTCAGATTGTCGGTGGCCTGCCTCCGCCGCCCGTAGGCGATTCGGTGGGTTGGAATTTCTCGAACACCGCTTTCGGCGATGAGAACCTTGCCCCCGGTGATGTCGCCGGCGCGCCCAGCTTCGAGCAGGCAAACTGGAATAACCACTTGAGCAACGGCCAGGGCCCGGGCAACACGGGGCTGGCGTTGCTCGACAGCCTGGGATCGCCTTCAGGTATCGATGTCGTCGGCTGGACGCAGTCCTCCAACAACAGTTGGCACTACGACGGTCATGGCAGCGATCCCGACGGCAAGTTGATGGGCGGCTTCGCCAATCAGGACACTGTACTCACCTTCGAAGGCGTGAATGATTTCAGCGCGGATGGATACACCGTCGTCGTTTACTACGGCAACAATGAGTTCTTCGTGAACGACGTGTCCACCATCACGGTGAACGGCCAGGTTCAAGACATTCAGTCCGCGGACATTCTCTCGAGCGTGGGTTACGTCATGAACACGGATGGCGGCGCTACCGATTCAAATTATGCCGTGTTCACAAACGTCAGCGGTGATGTCCTGACAGTAGCTCTGGACGGCCCCAGGAACGACGGTATCAGCGCGATTCAGATCTTCAGGGTCGCCGACGCCGTGCCCGTGCCCGAGCCGATGACCGCTTCCATGCTGATTCTCGCGACAGGCATGTTGATGGGCGGCCGTGCATCGCGTCGACGCCTTGTACGCTGATCGGAACTCAGGACGGCTGACGACCGAATGTATGATGAGTGATGGAGCGGGTCGGCCATCGTGCGACTGTGTTGACCGAGGCTGCCGCCGATGCAAGGTGGGAGCCTCGTTTTTTAGGTGATTCGATCCGGGCATTTCCACCACGAGGATGGATGATGACACCGAAGACCACACTGTGGACGATTGGATTGCTGATCCTTGTCACGGGATGCTCGCCCCGTTCCGACCCGGCCGCGACCAGGCCCGCGGGGGCAACGACGATCGGCCTCAGCAGTACGCCGCTGCCCCCGTTGTCCGACGCGAGCGCCGCCGGCACTTCGGGCACGACATTATTTGAGAAGCTCCCGCCTGCCCGGACCGGCGTCGACTTCATCAACACGACGGACCTGACCAACCCCCGAAAGCATCTCTTCGACTCCCCCTTCGTCACCGGAGGCGTCGCCATCGGTGATGTCAACGGCGACGGCAAGCCGGACCTCTTCCTGCTCAGCGGCGTCAAGGGAAACAAGCTCTTTCTCCAGATCGCCGAGTTCCGTTTCGAAGACGCGACGAACAAGGCAGGCCTGTCGAATGGCAACGGCTGGGGCGCTGGTGCTGCGATGGTGAATATCGACAACGACGGCGACCTGAACATTTACATCGCCAACTACGACGCCCCCGCCGGGTTCGCTGCGGAGAATCCATGAAAGCCGTGCGCCCCGCGGCACCCCCACCGGGGGAGGGGACGGGCGGGTGCGGGGATTGGTGAATAGGTGATCACCGATTGCCGAGGCAACCGGGTCACAATAGGTTGTCGGTCACAGCGGACCGTTCACACTGACATCCCTTTCACGGAGCACACGACATGACCATTCTCGCACTTGACCGGGGCAAGTTCAATAGCGTCGCCTGCATTTTCGCCAACGATGCGGTGAACCGTGCTCAACGCGGCAACGTCTCGCGCGGGTGTGACACTTGATTAGAACGTGTGTGAGAACGCTGGAGCACCATCCCGGCCGGGTGGTGCATGCTTGTGTGTACCCACCACGTCATCACCGCCCTTCCGGGACCGTGCTCCATTTTCGATCTTTTCACACACGCTCTCAGCTCGACGAACCAACCGGGACTCACGCCGCCGCTTCCCGGCGACCACGAGACACCCCGATGCAGCGAATGAGCGAACCCCCGGGGGCGGGGCGCGGCCGTATGGATGAATAGGACCACTCAAGCACCGACTGAAAAAGAGCGGACACCCTGAATGGACCGGGGGATCGGTTGAATGCATCAGCCTGACAGTTGACGCCGGAAAGGACAAGACAAGGCAGCACCCACGAAATCACAACCCGCAAGGTTGACGGAGGACTGGCTTCATGGTCGGTTGGTTAGCCCTCAACCGGCGTCGGAAAACCAGTCGGCCTCGGTTTGCTCATTTCGCTCTCTTCATGCCAAGCGATCTCGGTGATCGTCGGCTCACTCGCCAGTACTTCGTGAACGGCTGCCAAGAGAGACTTCAACTGGTCCTTCCCGGCCTGGCTGAACGACTGCAACCAGGCAAATGAACCATGGTGAAAGTGTGCGATCCACGCACCTTCGTCCCATGCACTCAGGCCGATCCAGAACTTCCTCTGATTGCGTCGAGCGAAGAACACGACGCCCCAGTCTTCTTGGCACAAGTCCTCATCGAGATCCAGTCCCGAAACTCGCCTCAATATTGCGGCGAACCATTGTGCACCGCTGACGACAAGAATGCCGCCACCGTCGCCTTCATCGCCGACAAATTGGGCCGGATGTCGGAATGTTACATTGGTGCGCATTTCTTGAGGCCTAACGCTGCCGCTCAGTTGCGAGCCGCGTGCGGGGCAGGACGCACAAGGCTCGATATAAACTTTCAACGCACGCGCTGCTCGTCAACTGCAGCGGTTGGTTAGGCGACTAGGGTTTATGCGGCGGGTCAGGTTTGATCAGTTTGTAGATGCCGTAGCCGATGAGTCCGGGGCCGCCGACGATGACGCCGATGTATCCGAAGACCGTGAGTTTTAACATAGTCTTGGGGGCGAAGATGAAAACGATGCCAATGAGCAGGATCAACACGCCAAGAAAAATGATTAGCCACGGTGCCGACTTGGGGTTCTGTACGGCGTAACGGGTGCCACAATCCTTGCAGATAAAATCGGGCATCAGCATGTCGATCAGGCTTCCCTGGCTGGCCCTCTCGCGCGGCACACCTTTCTTTCGTTTCGAGCCACAATTCGGGCAGATCCGCTTTTCTTGTACCTGCATGGAAGGTGTTCCAGAGGAAAGCGAACTGAGTCGCCTAACGCTGCCGCTCAGTTGCGAGCCGCGTGCGGGGCAGGACGCACAAGGCTCAATATAAACTCTCAACGCACGCGCTGCTCGTCAACTGCAGCGGTTGGTTATCCGTCACTTTCGAAGTCTCAATTATCCCATGGTGTTAAATCCACCCGACACCCGCAGGAACGACACGAACTCCAATAGCCACTCTCTATCGACGCTGTAGTTTTGATCAAGATTCTCTCGATGAAATACATGGTCGTCGGGTTCCGAAGTTACTTCGCCGTCGAGTTTGATCCTTGCGCCTTGGGGCAAATCAGCTAAAACATTCTCCTCCAGCCAATCTGCAAGCTTCTGACAGCTTTCCTGTCGCACGACAACGACTCGCTGACCAAAGATTTCCACGCCCGGTTCTAAGACTCCACTCTTTTGAATCAGCGGTACAGTGGCACCCCAACGCCAGGAATTTACCCGGAGGTCATCTACATCACCTTCCGCGAGAAGCCAGTAACTCACGAATTCGGCCCCAACAGGATAACTCTGTTTAGATTGCAAGCTCGCAAGCTAACGCAGCCTGCGCGTCGCGCGACATTCTATCACAAGATCATGCTTGACAAGCCCTTTTGCTTCATGTTCGACTCTTGATCGATTTCGACAACTCCTGCAAGGAAGGCCCGGCAGGAACCTCATCGACGGGTGCGGCAGGTGCTGCCTTGGGGTGCATGACGGCTGCCGCGGGATTGGATTCCCCTCCCTCCTAGGGAGGGGTCAGGGGAGGGGCCGGCGCACAGACTTCGAGGACTCGCCGAAGAATCAGAGACTCTTGGCGGCTGTTTACCCGACCCTCCCCGCCCCTCCCTAAGAGGGAGGGGAGTTCAAACGGCCCGCGTCAGATGTCATGCACCCGCTGCCCTCAAGCACTGCCCGAAGGACTTGCCTTCCCGGCTTCTGGTTCGTATAATGTTTGGTCGCTGTTCCCCGGCCGCGCGATCGGTTCGCCCGGACGGCACAGGTCGCTTGCCGCGGCCGGCGCGGTGTCTTCCCGCATCGCCCGCAGCAACCGGATCGAAACCCGTGTCTAGTAGACACGAGGTAGACACGGGGTAGCCATTTGCCAACTGTCTGCCGCAGCAAGACTTGGCTTCAAATGGCTACCAGGGGGTAGGGGGTATGGTAGACATGTGTCTACTTTCTGACATCTTTGTTATGATCGCCCAGAACAAGGAGCTTTCCCATGAAACAGCGAACCACTCGACGACGATTCCTTCAGCAGACCGCCTCGCTCGCGGCGATCGGTTATCTCTCCTGTCGTTCCCCCGGTGCGCCCGCTCAGAAGGAATCGCCCAACGACAAAATCCAGATCGCGATCATCGGCGTCGGCGGACGCGGGGCTTCCAACACAGGTGATGTCAAAGGCGAGCAGATCGTCGCCCTCTGCGATATTGATGACAACCCGCTCAAGAAGGCGGCAGGTACCTATAAGGATGCCAAGACCTATCACGACTTCCGCGAGCTGCTGGCGGACCCCAAGGGCATTGATGCTGTGGTGATCAGCTCGGCCGACCACACGCACGCGCCGGCCGCGGTTCGCGCCATGCGCAAAGGGCTGCACGTCTACTGCGAGAAGCCTCTGGCGCACACCGTCGGCGAAGCCCGGCTGGTGCGCGAAACGTATCTCGCCCGCAAGGACAAGATCGCCACGCAGATGGGCACGCAGATTCACGCGACGGACAACTATCGCCGGGTCGTCGAGCTGGTGCAGAGCGGCGCGATCGGCAACGTGACCCAAGCGCATGTGTGGTGCAACCGGTTCAGCTCGCAGGCGCCGCCGCCCAAGGGCAGCAAGCCTGTGCCGGGGAATCTGCACTGGGACCTGTGGGTCGGCCCCGCGCCGTTCCGCGAGTTCCAGGACGGTTACCACCCGGGCAATCTCACATGGAACCGTTACTTCGACATCGGCAACGGCATCCTCGGCGACATGGGCAGCCACCTGATCGATCTGCCTTACTGGGCCCTGGCGCTCACCTTCCCGACCTCCTGCGAAGTCGATGCGCCTGCTGCGGATCCGGTGATCTATCCGACGAAGATGACCGCGACGTGGGAACACCCCAAGCGCGGCGAGGGCCCGCACGAACAGGCCTGCAAGGTGGTGTGGTACGACGGACATGCGAAGCCGAGCGAACTGCTGGGCGTGGATGTGAGCAAGTACGGCATCGGCGTGCTCTTCGTCGGTGAGAAAGGCAAACTGCTGGCGGACTACGGACGCAAGACGCTGCTGCCCGCGGAAGACTTCAAGGATTTCAAGGCACCGGAGCCGACGATTCCCAAGAGTCGCGGCCATCACGCCGAGTGGCTGCACGCGATCCGCAGCGGGAAGTTCAGTGAAACGCTTTGCAACTTCAACTACTCAGGCCGGCTCATCGAGCACAACCTGCTGGGCATCGTTGCCCACCGCACGGGCAAGAAGCTGATGTGGGACGCGGAGAAGCTGAAGGCGACCAACGCGCCTGAGGCGGATAAGTTCATCAATAAGGTCTACCGCAAGGGATGGGGATTTGATGATACGGCGGCGTAGTGCGGGAGCTATCCGGGAGCACCATCCCGAAAGGGTGGTGCTAATGGTCAACGAACACCTGTTGTGAGGTTGAGTTGTGTTGCGACGGAAGCGAACGAATCGATGGATGCCAATAGCACCACCCTGTCGGGATGGTGCTCTCGATCACGATCAGTTCGCGGGATTCGCGTTGCGTTTGCCGGCGATGACGGGTTCGAGCAGCGTGATATCCTGCCGGCCCGCGAAGCCCGCGTCGAGTTCGTGCCACGCGCCGATCGATGATTCGCCCACGTGCCAGCAGAGGCACACCTCCCGGCCATCGTGCCAGGCGGGGAAGTCAACCAGCCCGCGTTCGAAGTCTTTCAGTTCCACACCGACCTGCTGCATTTCTTCCAGCAGGGTGTTGAGTTTCTCCATGCCCGTTTCGTAGTCGCGTTTGAGTTCGCTGGTCGTGTCATCGGGACGCGGAATCTCCAGCCGTTCGCGAAGCTCCAGCACGTAGCTGTAACAGGCCATGATGTCCTTCACGACGCGGGCGACGTAAGGAAGCGCCCGGCGGGCTTCTTCGAGCGTGAAGAACTTGCGATCGTCAGCCGCGGGTGCGTCTACAGTTTTGGTGTTCCGACGATTCATGGTTAGACCTGCAACAAGGGATTGATCGATGGAAACGAACGCCGGCCATCTACACCATCGGCGCAGCGAGAGCGTCTCTGCGTCACCTCACCGCTCCAAGCGTGTCGAGGATGCTCCGGGCCTTCCCCCTTTATCGGTAGTCACGGTTGTAGGGACTGCAAAAGTGGTGAGGGTGAATCCGGGGGTGAATCCGGAGGAGCGTTCTACCGGATTCTACGCTCGACCGATGAGCAGCGTTCATCGCACCGCAGGAGTTGCGTATCGCTGCTTCACGGCGCTGCGGGATTTGATGTATGCGAAGCCTGTGCGCCGGCAGGTTGAACAGAGCCATGTGCAGCCGCGGCGGGTGCCTGACCTCGCAGCGAACTGGGCACCGACGCATGTTCCACCGGCGCGGCCACAGGCACCAGCGAGAGTCCGAGAAGTCTGCGGATGCCTACTTGAAGGTCGATGAACAAGCTGAAGACCAGCGGCACGACGAAGAGCGAGAACACCGTGGAGAACACCAGTCCGCCCAGCACGACCGCACCGAGACCGCGATACAGTTCACTGCCTGCGCCAGGCATGAGGACCAGCGGCATCATGCCGAAGAGCGTGGTGATGGTGGTCATGAGCACGGGGCGCACGCGGGTGCGGACGGAAAGGCGGATCGCCTCTTTGGGTTCGATGATGCCGTGGCTGTCGCCCTCGCCTTCGCCCAGGCCGCGCATGTAGTTGAGTGCCTGGTGAACGACGAGGATGGCGCTGTTGACGACGGTGCCGATGAGGATGACAAAGCCGAGCATGGTGACGACGTCGAGTTGCTGGAGCGGATTGATGGCGTGAACGATGGCCAGTCCGATGAACCCGCCGACGGCAGCGGGCGGGACGCTGAAGAGAATGACGATGGGATAGATCCAGCTCTCGAAGAGCGCGGCCATGAGCAGGTAAGTGACGACGAGGGCGAGGAAGAGCCGGCTCATCGCGAGGCTGCCGATGTTCTTCCAGAAGGAGCCCGGCTCCTTGTCCCACTTGCCGATCATCGCCGCGCGGACGTCGTTGAGCTTGCTGGCGGTTCCGGCCTGACTGACCGCGACCGTCGGCGGAATGATGCCCTTGGCGCGAAGGTCAGCCACCATGAGTTCGATCTCGCTCTGGATGGCTTCGAGAGGAATCTCGCCAGGCGGCGTGACTTCCAGCGTCACGCTGCGCTGCCGCTCGATGCGCTGGATCGTCTGCGGGGCATCGGCTCGGACGATGTCCATCACCGCCAGCAGGGGCACGATCGTCATGCCGCCAGTCCGCAGCGGTACTGCCAGGGGAATCGTATCCAGCGTGTCGATCGAGATATTGATCTTCGGATCGCGCACCAGAAGCAGATCGATCGTGTTTCCGCCGGTGCGGTAGTCGCCGACGATGGTGCCGTCCACCATTGTCTGCACGGATCGTCCCAGTTCAGCCACATCAAGCTTCAGATCCTTGGCGCGCTGCTCGTTGATCTTCAGCTGCACTTCAGGCCCGGGCAGATTGAAGTTGCTGGGATTGGGCCGCACCGCGAACGGGCCGTATTTCTTCATCAGCTCGCCAAAAAGAGCACCGGCGCTGGCGCGGATGTGATCCAGATTGAAACCCGTGACTTCCACATCGATCTTGTTGTTGCCCGCCAGTCCCGTCTCGAAGAGCGATCGTTGAAACGCGCCGCCGTAGGCACCGGGAATGTCGCCCATCGAGTTCGTCAGAAGTCCTTCCAACGGCTTGACATTGTCGTTCTCAGCGCTGGTCGCACCGGTGAACATGCCACGAAAGACCGAGACGAAGAAGTAGTTCTCGATCGGCGGAATGTTCTCGATCGGCTGGCCGGTCATCTTGTTGAGCACCGGCGGCATGCCCTTCAAGTCTGCCCGCGACTTCGCTTCCCAGTACGGGCGGACCTTGGCTTCGACCTGATGCGCCAGGACGCGATCGTGATCCTTCGAGTAGCCCGGCGGCGTGAGGATGAAACCGAACACCAGGTTGCGATTGCCGGCCGGGAGGTAGGTCGTGGGCGGCATCAGGATCGCCGCGCCGACAAACGCGCCGACCGTCAAACCCGCGACGATGATCAGGCGCATGGCGATGCGGTCCATGCGTGGCTGCGACAGCCAGTAAACGAATCGCGAGAAGCCGACCACCGCCCGATCCAGCAGCGCCGCCAGGCCGAACAGGCCCTTCGCGGAGCGGATGAAAGCGGACTTCGACTCGCTCCGATGGCGAAGAATCGCCACGGCCGCGGAAGGAATCACCGTGATCGACACCAGCATCGACAGCAGCACGGCCGCGCAGATCGCCAGCGCCAGGTCGCGGAAAAGTTGGCCGGCTTCTTCCTCGATGAAGAGCACCGGGCCGAACACCGCGACCGTCGTCAGGGAGGAGGCGAGGATTGCGCCCCAGACTTCTTTAGCGCCGTCGTACGCGGCCTCTCTCGGCTTCTTGCCCAGACTGATGTGCCGGTCGATGTTCTCAAGCGTGACGATGGCGTTGTCCACGACCATGCCCACGGCGAACGCGAGGCCGGCGAGACTGACGACGTTGATGTTGCGTCCCGCGCCGAACAGGGCGACGAACGTGCCGATGACGGAGATGGGAATCGCCAGCGAGATGATGAGCGTCGGCCGAAAGCTGCGCAGGAACAGCATCAGGATGCACGCGGTAAGACTGCCCGCCAGCCAGAGGTTGTTGGTCACCAGGCCGATCGCGTCATCGATGTAAAGCGTTTCATCGTAGACCTGCTCGAACACGAACTCAGGTGCCTCCGCCAGTTGCCTGTCGAAGGCGACCTGCGTGGCGATGGAAGGGAGGATATCCCTGCGGATGTCCTCCATGCGCAGGCGCACCTGCTCCATGATCTTCATCACGTTGGAGCCGACCTCGCGGTAGATCGGCAGCGCGACGCCTGCTCGGCCGCGACTGCGGACGAAGCCGCGTTCCTTCTCCAGCGCCACGACGACACTGCCGATGTCCGATACACGGATGGGGCCGCCCGTGGTGTCGAGCACGATGGTGTCGCGGATCTTGTCGAGGTCGTTGAACTCGCCGACGGTGCGCACGCGCACTTCGAGTCGCCCGTCCTGCACGCCGCCCGCGGAGACGTTGACGTTGGCGCGGGAGATCGCATCACGGACCATCTTGAAGGTCACGCCGCGCTGCGCCATCCGCTGCGGATCGACCTGCACGTGGACCTGCCGCTTGCGCCCGCCGTAGATGCGAACTTCGCTGACGCCGTCGATGCGTTCGAGGAAGGGTTTGACCTGATCATCCAGGTAGTCGTGCAGACTGGCGACATCGAACTTCGGATCCTTGCTGGAAATGATCGTCCAGGCGATCGGCGATTCACTCGACGAAGCGGAGACATCCACCACCGGCTCATCCGCATCGTCCGGATACTCGCGCACCTCGCGCAACTTGTCGGACACTTCCAGCACCGCTTCGCGCATGTCCGCCCCGACGTAGAACTCCAGCGTGACAATCGACTGGCCTTCATACGAAATCGAAGACATCTTCTTCAGATTGGCGACGCTCTTGAGCTTCTCTTCCTGCTCATCGACGATCTCGCGCTCGATCTCATCCGGGCTGGCGCCGGACCAGTCGGTGGTGACCGTGATAATCGGCTTGTCGACATTGGGCGTGAGTTGAATCGGGATGGCCAGCAGCGCCAGCACGCCGATCATCACGATGAGCAAAACGCCGACGCTCACCTTCACGGGGTTGTTGATGGAGAAACGAATAATGTCCATGGGAATACTCTAGGGCCAAGGGAGGAGGGCCAAGGGCCAAGGGACGGAGGGCTAAGGACCAGGAGCGGAGGGTTAAGGAGATTCGCGGGAAGCTATTGTCTTCCCCTTGGCCCATGGCCCTTCGCCCTTGGCCCTTTCTCAGCGCGATTCCAGCAGCATCAGCGGCTGACCGGGAAACAGAATGCGCTCGCCGCCTTCGATGATGACCTTCATTCCGGGCGTCAGCGGCGTCCCCGCGTTTCGCCGATTGACGCGCACGGCATACTGATCGCCGACGCCGAAGAGCACATCCACTTCCAACTTCAGGGCAATCATCGCGCCGTCCTTGTCCACCGCGACCCAGATCGAATGTCCCGCAGCGGAGCTGAGCACCGCATCGCGAGGCACCGTCAGCGTCGGTTGCTTGTCACCGGCGGGGAGCCAGGCCGTGACGCTCATGCCCGGCATCAGCTTGCCGTTCATGTCATCAAGGCGGATCTTCACGGGGAACGTGCGAGCCACGTTGGTCGCGTCGGGAATGATCGCTTCGATTTTGCCATTCACGCGCCTACCCAGCGATTCAACAAGGACTTCAACATCCGAGCTCGTGCTCAAATCGGCTATAAGCTTTTCAGGCACGTCGACAATCGCATCGATCTGACCGCGGGAGATAATCTCCACCACGGGTGCCCCCTTCTGCACCCACTGGCCCTCTTCCATCCACTTGCGAACGACGATGCCGTCAAACGGCGCAAAGCTCTCGTAGCGAATGTGCTCCTGCACCGTGCGCTCGATCTCGGCTCTGGCGTAAAGCACCGCGGCCTGGGTGCGATCCAGACGAGCCTCGGCGGCCTGCTCGGCGGACTTGGCGTTGTCCACTTCGCGCTGCCTGGCGCTTTGCGTCTTGGCCAGCTCTTCAAAATAATTCAGATCGCTCTTGGCCTGCGCCAGCAGCGCCGCGGCTTCCTTCTCGTCGGCGTTCGCCTGCTTCAATTGCGACTGCACCGCTTCCTGCGCGATATTGGAAAAAGTCGGATCGACCCGGGCAAGAACGGTCTTACCGCCTTCTACTTTCTGACCTTCTTCAACGGGAACCTTGATCACCTTGCCCTGCTGGCCGATGCCGACGGTCACGCGGCGGACTTCACGCAGGCGACCGATGATCTCGGCGTGAGGCCGAATGTCGCTCTGCGACGCGGCACCGAGGCGAACCAGCGCCGGCGGCGGACTCTGGGGTGCACCAGCCGAGGCTTCCTTCGCGTCCTTAGCGGCGTCAGGCGACGCAGGCTTTTCTGTCTTGCTGTCCTGGGCCATTGCCTTGGATGTACCGATCAGGCCGGGCCCGAACAGCGCCAGACACGCCCCGCCCGCCAGGGCGATCGCCAAAGTCGTAAGAATCGCCCAGGATCGCCTGCGTTCCGCGGATTTCGCCATGAAGCACCTCAAAATTCGCTGTCAGTCATTGCCATCTCGTACAATGTACGATATTGTTCATACAGCGTACGAACCGCTACCCGAATGGTCAAGAAGAAGCATGAGTTTTTTTCAATTGGACCGATAGAACCCCGTGGCCGGGTCAAGGAGCCTGCGATTCCCACCTCAGCGGTATCCATTCCGAAACTGCGCCGACGATGGCGCGATGCCGACCACCAGGAGCGGCGAAGGCTCATCGTCGATGTCGCGGTTCACATCCTGAATAAGGATGGCGTCGACGCGGTGACCATCCGGCGCGTGGCGGCGGCACTTGGCGTCGGGGCCATGACGCTTTACACCTATGTCAACGGGCAGGACGGCCTGCGCCTCGCCATGACGCAGCACGGCTTCGACCTGCTCGCGGGCGGCTGCAGGGAGGCCAACACGCTGGGCACACCACAGGGCTGGCGCGGCAGCGCGAAGCATTACCTTCAGTTCGCCCTGACTTACCCCAACCTGTACAAGCTCATGTTCGCCACCGAAGTCGCCTCAGGCGACGCGGAGGAACAGATCCTGCATCGCGGTTTCCAGGGCCTGCTCGAACGGGTTAAAGATGAGATGACCGCGAAGGGCCATCCGAAAGAAGTGATCGATCGATCGCTACAGATGACGGCCGGCCGTTACTGGATCGCCCTGCACGGGCTGGCGTCGCTGGCGATTGCCGGGAAGCTGGGCGTGCTCAACGCCGACCTGGACGCCCTACTGGACAGCTTGTTAGAAAGAGTCGCGCCGACTTGAGAGGGGAAGCCGTCTCAGCACGCTAATTACTTTGCGCGCGGTCACACGCGCTTGGCGGCCTTGATGCGCTGCACCTGATCGGAAGGATGCCAGATGCCCTTGCTGAACGGATGCTGCACCGCACGCAGACAGACGAACTGAGCCCCGCCTTCTTCAGCCACATCGCAGATTTTCGCCGTCAGATTGCCTGATAGCGTCGCCACAATGTCGCCCTTTTGCAGGTCGCGACCGTCAACATCATTGGATTTACCGATCTTCTTCATCGAATGCGTCTCACAAAGAGTTAGGTATCAAAATAGTCCCCCGCCGTAGAACTGTACCTCTATGTTAGGCGCGGCGTTCACGGATTTCCTGTTATTGCAGGCGCGATCTGATCGTGTCACGTTGGGTATGATGAACTTCAGCCGATAGCATGCAGGAAGCACCGCATACGTGAAGAGACGAAAAGTGGGAAACAGGTTTGCCGCATTCCGCACTTCCGCCAAGGCGACGTTCCGTCGCGTCAAGGCGAAGATCAGGCACATGGCGCTCACCACAGTGCCCATGTGGCTCAGCGGCGGAACCCTTCGCAAAACCAAATCAGTCAACAAGATTGATCTCGTCGAGCGCACCGTCGGCTTCGATCATCTGCCCGATGCTCTCGACGGCCTGCGCATCACGCACCTGACCGATCTGCACATCGGCACGCTCATCCAGCCCGAGCGTCTGCAAGGCATCGTCGATATCACCAACAAATTCGGCGGCGACCTCATCGCCGTCACCGGCGACTTCGTCGATCTCTCGCTGAAAGTGCTCGACCAGGTGATCGATGCGATGGCGAAGCTCCGCGCGCCGCTGGGCGTCTACTTCGTGCCGGGCAATCATGATTATCTGGACAACGGCCCGCGCCTGATCGATGCCTTCCGCGCCGCCAACCTGCGCATGCTCATGAACGAATCAGAAACGATCGAGCGCGATGGCAGGCGCATCGTCGTCTCCGGCATCGACTTCCCGCACAAGAAGAAAGAGATGAAAACCTTCGTGCAACAGGCGATGCATCAGGCCCCGCGGCACAAGGCGGACGATCTTCGCATCCTGCTCTCGCATCATCCCAACGCGTTTGACGTAGCGGTGAATCATCACGTGGACCTCACCCTTGCCGGCCACACGCACGGCGGACAGGTCGTCGTCTCCAACAGTCACGGCAAGAAAGGCTCCATCGGCCTGGGCAGCCTGGCGCATCGCTACCCGCGCGGCCTGTATCAGCGCGGCAGTTCGTTCCTGTATGTCAACTCCGGCGTCGGTAGCTGGTTTCCCCTGCGCGTGAGGTGCCCGGCGGAGATCGCGTGTATTACGGTGAAGTGCGCACCGGAGCCGATGGGCGAATGATCATGAACGCCGAGACCATAAGCAGGACCAAGGCGGGGAGCCGACAATGTATGGCGATGGTCGCCATCGGAATCCTCCTGTCGTCGGCCATTGCGTCCTGCAAGACCAGTCCTCGCTCGATCACTCCGCCCTTGCCCTCGCCCGACGTGCAAGGAGCAAGCGCCACCGATCCAATCATCCTGCAGACGGAAGCCCTTTACGGATTGGACTTCAGTCGGGATGGAACGAAACTGCTGGTCATCGGTAAGAATGTCGCACAGATCTACGACACGCACACGTGGCGTCCCTTGGGGGACCAGATGGCGCGGAAGGGAATGGAGCGAGGCACATTTGATGCCAAGGCCGACCGAGTGTTGACTGTCGACTACGCGACGTGGATCAGGCTGGGCCCTATCACCAGAGAAGAGCTTGAGACCGCATCGGCGTGTGTGTGGGATGCGAAAACAGGAAAGCGGGTGGCTGTCATCCGGCACGCCGGCCAATGCGTCAATGACGCAGCCATGAGTCCGGATGGAAGCCGTGTCGTGACGATCAACGCAGAGGATGATCGCGCGCTGGTGTGGGATGTTGCCCGCGGCGAGTTGGAGTTGGTTCGAATCCTGAAGCACCCGGGCAACGTGCGCACCATTCAGTTCGACTCGACGGGTGAAGTTCTCGTGACGACCTACAAAAATTCCGACGGGCACTACATCGCACGCCTCTGGAACTTCGCTACCGGCGAAACGCACGACCTGCCCGAACCCGGCGAGGCAAGCTGGTACTGGGCCCGACCCTCGCTGAGCAACAACGGATTGA
This sequence comes from Phycisphaeraceae bacterium, assembly GCA_040902585.1. Taxonomy (GTDB): domain Bacteria; phylum Planctomycetota; class Phycisphaerae; order Phycisphaerales; family Phycisphaeraceae; genus JBBDXA01. The sequence continues at coordinate 24,406 of JBBDXA010000041.1, read as the reverse complement.
TCGTTCTGCCGACGACTTACGGGATCAGTGTCTATGACATCAGCTCCTTGAAACTCATCCTGAGAAAGAGCAACCTGGTCGGTTCGCATGGCCAGGTGTTTGCTGTTGGCCTCAGCCCCGACGGCAAGTTCGTGGGCGCCAGCCACGAACGCGAATCCATCTGGGAAGTGGAGACTGGAAAGCTCGTGTCTGAAGGCCTGTTTCCAGCGATGGACTATGAACTCGGCGACGCGTTGCCATCGTTCAACGCCGATGGCGTTTCCATCGCTCTCCCCGGCAACGACGGTGCCTGCATCAGGAATCTTCGCACCGGCCAACTCCTTCGAAAGTTGAATTACGGCTGGGCTCACCAAGCCACCTTCAGCCCCGACGGCACCATGCTGGCCTACAGCTACAACAATCAGACGCGCGTGATCTTTGCCAAGCCAGACGCGCAAGGGTCCGATCGGTGGAAAAAGAGCTGGGAAGACCGCTGGGAGCAGGATTGAAGTGACGGGATGACATAATCGTACGTAGCCGCATGTTGAAGGTGATAAACGAGTGAGGCGATTGCCAAGGCATGTGCATACAATGGTGATGAAACATAAACCCCAAGAAGATCCCCTAGTGGCCGAGGTTCGCGAGATTGCGATGAGGATCAGCGCGCAGTTCGATCATGACCCGGTCAAGTATCTGGAGCATTTGCGTAAGCGGGCAACAGAGCATCCCCATCTGATGGTCGATCTTTCCAAACGAAAGCAACCATCGGAAGGCGGCGAAAAAGCCGCGAGCTGACTCAACGATGTACTTCGCCGAGAAATGGTGGCACACCGACGCGGACAGCGGCAAAGTCGTCTGCACGCTTTGTCCGCGCGAATGTCACATCCCGGAGGGCGGCCGCGGGTTTTGCTTTGTCCGCGCCAATGTCGAAGGCAAACTCGCGCTGACGACGTATGGCCGCAGTTCAGGCTTCTGCATCGACCCGATCGAGAAGAAGCCGCTGAATCACTTTCTGCCCGGCACGCCTGTGCTTTCGCTCGGCACGGCAGGCTGCAACCTGGGCTGCAAGTTCTGTCAGAACTGGGACATTTCCAAGAGCCGGGAGATGGACACGCTCGCTGCCGATGCGACGCCGGAAGCGATTGTTGCGGCGGCGAAAAAGACCGGCTGCCGCAGCATCGCCTTCACTTACAACGACCCCACCATCTGGGCCGAATACGCGATCGACATCGCAAAGGTCGCCCGGCAGGAGGGAATCAAAACCGTTGCCGTCACTGCGGGCTACATCAGCCCCGATGCGAGGCGAGAGTTTTACCAATGGATGGATGCCGCGAACGTCGATCTCAAAGCCTTCACCGAAACCTTTTACCGCAAGCTCTGCCAGACTTCGCTCCAGCCCGTGCTCGACACAATCCGTTATCTCAAGCATGAAACAGGCGTCTGGCAGGAACTGACGAACCTGATGATCCCCGGCGAGAACGACTCGCACGAAGAGACCCGGGCGATGTGCCGATGGATTCTGGACAACGTGGGCGACGAGGTGCCGATTCACTTCAGCGCGTTTCACCCTGATTTCAAGATGATGGACAAGCCGCGCACGCCGCATCGGACGCTGAGTGAAGCGCGATCGATCGCGATGGAGGAAGGCATCAAGTATGCCTACGTGGGTAATGTTCACGACAAAGCGGGCGACAGCACGTACTGCCCGTCATGCAGGAAGGTCGTCATCGAGCGCGATTGGTACGAACTCGGCGAGTATCACATGGTCGACTACGGGTGTGAATACTGCGGTACGAAGATTCCGGGGGTGTTCGATGACAAGCCGGGCGACTGGGGGCGCAAACGCTTGCCGATCACGATCAAGGCGAGTTCGTATGTATGATGGATCGCAGGGAGGGCGAGGCTCCTTCACTTGGGCGTTCTTTTCCAGTTGACCAGCGACCATCCGAACTCGAACAGGCCGAAGGTGCCGATCGCGATGCCGATCCCGCGCATGTCGCGCTGCGAGTTGCTCGCGACAAACGCCAGCACGCCCAGCACCACCCAGATCGCGCCGAGCACCGCGTGAATGAGCAGGTTGCGCCCCAGTGACTTGCGCAGGTCGCGGGCCCGCTCGGCTTCCCACGTCGCCTTCCTGATCTTGCTGAGGAATTCCTCGGCATCGGCGGTTTTCCAGCCTTGCCGCTCCATCTCCGCGAGGATTTCACTCGGGGGGCGGCCGTTGATCAGGGCCTGCGCCACCGCCTCGGCATATTGCCGGACCTTGTCATCGCCCTGCTTTTCATCCGGCTGCGTCATTTTGACCCGTTCCAGTATCTTTGCCTCGGGCGGCGTGCATCCCTAGTATGGGCTTTGCAATATTGCCCGCCCGAGGATCGTACCTTTTTGAACGTCTCCACACGAGGAACCAGTGCGATGAGCACGATGCCCGATGTCCAGTCCGCTCACGACCTGCGCAATGTCCCCATCGATCGCGTGGGCGTCAAGCACATCCGCTACCCCATCACGCTCAAATGCCCCGCCACCGGAGGCGTCCAGCACACCGTCGCGCACGTCAACATGCTCGTCGGCCTGCCGCACCACCAGAAGGGCACGCACATGAGCCGGTTCCTCGAGGTGCTCAACGAGCACCACGATCGCCTGCGCTCGGATCAGATCATGGAAGTCTGCCGAGTGATGAAGGAGCGGCTCGAGGCGGAAGATGCCCACCTGGAATTCAGCTTCCCTTACTTCATCCATAAGAAGGCCCCGGTCACCGGCTCCGAAGGCATGATCGATATCGAAGTGACCTTCGAAGCGACGAGCAACGGCAAGCCGGAGAACGACCGCTTTGTCATGGGCATCAAGGTGCCTGCCACAAGCCTGTGCCCCTGCTCGAAGGAAATCTCGATGTACGGCGCGCACAACCAGCGCTGCGAGATGGAAGTGAAAGTGCAGTTTCAACCGGACAACTTCATGTGGATTGAGGAATTGTTCGCGCTGGTCGAGGCGTGCGCCAGTGCGCCGGTTTATGCCGTGCTTAAGAGGCCGGATGAAAAATTCGTGACTGAGGAAGCGTATGACAATCCCAAGTTCGTCGAGGACATTGTCCGCGACCTGGCCCTGTCACTGAATACCGAAGACCGCATCGCGTGGTACAAGGTGACCAGCGAAAACTTCGAGTCGATCCACAACCACAACGCCTACGCTTCGATCGAACGCGACAAGCGAGTGCAGTAGTCTCTGCCGCTTGCGGCTTAGCGCTCAGCTCATCAGAATCACCTCACGTGCACCTGTACTTCTACACCCGCGAAGGTTGTCACCTGTGCGATCGCCTCGAGTCGCTGATCGCCCCGCATTTGAAGGCGCCCGCGCAGCCAGGCGGCGCGGAGTTGATCGAGCGGAACATCGAAGAAAACGATGCGTGGTACGAGAAGTACTGGGACAGGATTCCGGTGGTGGAGTTGGACGGCGCGGTGGTGCTGGAAGGGAAGCCGGAGGCGGCGGAGGTTGCGACCGCAATGAAACGGCTGAACCAGTCCTGTCAGTGACCGCGTGCCGCCGTTGCTAAGCCGCAAGCGGTGTTACGGCAGCAACTGCACCGCATCGACGATCACGTGACCATCGGTGCCTTCGTTGGAGATCGTCACAGTCACCTTGCCGGCCGCGAGCTTCACCTTGCCGATCGACTGCCAGACGCCGTCGATCGCGGGCTTGTTCTTCTGGTTCACCTTCTTGCTCGCCACCGTTTTTCCGTCCTGTTCGACCGTCACTGGCACGTTCGTCGCGCGGTTGGGGTTCGGCGTGTAGGCGATGCGCACGTCATAATCGCCGGCCTTTTCAATAGTCGCGGTGAAGGCGACGCTGCGCTTGCCCTTCTCCTCATCGTTGTCGTGCAGATACGCCCTGCCGACGTAGCCGCCGACGGAACTGCTCTCGAGCCACTGGCTCACCTTCTTTGCATCTGCATCATCCACGACGATGCCGGGCAGCTTGGCGGGATCGATGACCACGTGTCCCGGCGAAGGGCGACCGCCGCCGCCGGGGGCTTCGAGCACCTGCTTGTCGGCGATGAGTCTTTCCTTGAGCTTGTCGTAACTCACAGCCTGCACATCGATCTTCTCATCGATCGCCATGACTGCCGCCGTCGCCGCGCTCTGACCGAGGATCATGAAAACCGGCTCCATGCGGATCGAACCGTAGGAAATGTGCGAGCTCGACACGCAGATGGGCACCAGCAGATTCGCGCATTCGCCCTTCTTGGGCACCAGTGAGAGATACGAAATCTGGTACGCCCCGCCCGGGCTGATCTGAATGTCACCTTCGTTCTGCACGAAGCCATCCTTCGTCACCCAGCGCATGCAGTTGTGCGAATCCATGTTGTAGGAACCCATGCCAGCGCTGGCGGGCGTCGCCTTCTGCCGGCGGCAGTCGAGTTCAGTCATCACGTAATCGCTCACCATTCGCCGTGCCTCGCGCACGTAAATCTGGGCCGTCCAGTTTCCGCTGTCGGTGTATTCATCCTTGGGAAGTCCCCATCGCTCCATGTTCTTCCTGATGCCCTCCGGTACGCGCGGGTGATTCTGCAACGTCCACATCAACCCCTGCTGATAGTTCAGATGATTGGCGAGAATCTTCTCACGCTCCGCGTAGGAGCCGTCCGGGTAGCCGTAGTTCTGACCGATGTAGTCCGTGCTCACCGCGCAGTTGTTGTTCGTATCCGTCTTGCCGTTGGGCATCATGTCGGGCTTCAAAGGCAGCCGCATATCACCTGCTTCGTAGTTGCGAAACAGAAGCTCATACTTCGACTCGTCATAGTTCGCCGGCTTCGGGAACGGAATGCGATTCTTCGGATCAAGCGACATGCACATGCGATAGCAGTAAGCCTGCACGCGGTGATCACCTTCGCCATCCTCGGGGTACGGACCGGCATCAAGGCCGTGCAGCAGGCCGCTCTTCGGATCGCCGGGCTTCACATAGGGATCAACCTGCTTGACGAAGCGGTGGGCCCAGATGTTGCGGTACTTCTGCACGCCATTGATCGATTCGCCGTACTTGCTGTTGCCTTCGCGGCCGACCGTGTAACTCACGCCCGCGCCGGCCATGAGATCGCCTTCGTAGGTCGCGTCCATGAACATCTTGCCGCGATACGACTTGCCTGATTCCATGGTGACGGCGGTGATGCGCTGGCCGGTCATGGTGACACCCTTGATGCGCGGGCCGCTGCGGTTGAGCTTCGCGCGGTCGAGTCGCTCGCCATAGATCACCGGCACCTTTGCCTCGTCGCACATCTGTTTGAAGATCATCTCCGCGACCTTGGGCTCGAAGGTCCACATCGCGTCCTCATCCTTGCGGTAGAACTTGTAAGTCTCGGCTGAGTCGAAATGCCACGACTCGGGCTTGTCGTAGTGGCTCTTGACACGTTGATAGAACTCACGCGAGATGCCGCCGATGACGCCCTTGTTCCCGCTGTCGGTCCACCCGAGACCGCCGGAGGTGAGACCGCCCAGGTGGTTGGAAGGTTCGATGATGATGGCGGTCTTGCCCATGCGCGTGGCTTGAATGGCGGCAGCCACGCCGGCACTGGAGCCGCCGTAGATGACCAGGTCGTATTCCTTTTCCTGGGCACGGGCGGTCGAGCAGCCGAGAGCAATGGCGAGACAGGCAGGGATAAGGCAGCGGATCATGGCGGGTCTCCAACAATCGAAGGTGAACGGGACATCGCTAGTCTAACAAGCACGCGGAGAAGGGTAAGGGTGGACCGGCCCCGCTGAAAACGCATAATGGTGAATGTCCCGCGCGTGTCCTGCGCCGCTGCTTACTTCACCGGGAGAGTGAATCATGATGAACCGCCTTGCGAATCGTCGGATCGTGACTGTAGCCGCGCTCCTGCTGCCTGCCTGCGGGATGAGCATCGCCAACGCCCAGGTGCAGCCGCCGACGTTCACGGAGGGGAAGTTGGTTTTCACGTGCAGGGAGTACGATGCGCGGGCGAAGCATGACTTCACGAAGCGGCCGCACGATGCGACCTACGAGATCAAATTGAGCGGCTCCATCACGATTCCCAAGGAGATGGATGTGGTGTGCGTGACGGAAGATTGTCAGGCCAAGAGCGTGATCGATGCGAGGAAGATTTCCCTGCTGAAGCCCGTGCTGCGGCCGGTGGTGCCCAACCGGGCGCGCGACAGTTTCAATGCCGTTGTCGGCGGGGTCGCGATGGTCGCCATGGATAAGTTGGAGTGCGCCGCCCATCCATACCTGGTCTCGAAGATGACGATCGAAGCGTGGGCACTGCTCGCCAAAGAGCGCAAGGAAGCCACGGTGCCGGCGAAGGTGGCGGAGGATGCCTCGGACATCGGCTACGGCATGAAGGTGCGACTGAGCGCGATGAAAATCAGCAATCAGCGCGATGTGGAACTGACCATGGAGATCCTGCGGCCCGAGGGCACCGGGGGAACGATCCTCGAATCCGTCATCGCGCTGGATGAGAAAGGAAAGGAACTGGGCGGCGGGCGCTGGGGCCGCGGCCTTCGCATCTTCGAAGGGCGCGGCAGATTCCAGGCGGAGTTTCAGATTCCGCCCGGCTCCAATATTCACAACTTCAAGTGCATCATGGTGACCAAGCACGAACTGAAGGCGATCACGTTCACGCTCGACGGCATATTCCAGAAGTGAACGGCGAAAGACAACTCACGCACAGGCGCAGGGGGCAGCAGCGCAGGGAACCGATTCGTGTTCCCGCGCGGCGACCTTTGCGCCCCTGCAAGCGCTACTGAGGATTGCGATGAGTAAGCACGTCACCAGTCGCAGTGGCCGCCGCGGTGACCGCCGGAGTACCCGCCTTGATACCCGCCTTGATACCTGCCGCGTTGGCTGTAATGGTGTTGGTTGTAATGCTGGTGACTCTGGTGGTAGGACTGCTGATAGTAGACATCGACCTGCTGCGGCTGGGAGTAAGCGGGGTAGCCGTAGTTGCCGGAGTAACCGTAGCCGGTGTTGGATTTGTCAACTTCGTTGCCAAAGAGATAACCGGCAACGGCACCGATGCCTGCGCCGATGAGAGCGTTCTCGCCGGAGCGATGGCGGTTGGAGGCGGCACCGATGAGCGAGCCCAGACCCGCGCCGTAAAGTGCGCCAGTCTGCGCGGCGTTGCAGCCAACCAGCATCAAGGACAGCAGCCCGAAGGCTGCGACTTTCGTTCGACTCGCACTCCAGATTCGCGTGGCATTCATGGCGGATCCTTTCAAAACCAAAGGCTGCCCGATGTGGCGGCCCGTCACGCCCCTGCGAACGAACGCAGCCGCTCTACCCAATAGTACGCGCACATACGATCAAATGTTTCAGATGCTGCACGATTTGCGAGAAAAATCTCCTATTTTCAGTATTTACAAACATTTACGACTCCTATCTCCGATCGCGGGGTGGCACGCCTTGAGGCTTCCAAGTCTGGCAAGAATCCCGCCTGAGCCTCACTCGCATGTGGTTCACTCCTTCGCGCCGTGCTTCTTGAGCAGTTCGCTGACCTCCGACCGGGCGAGGTAGAGAGGCGTGTGGCCGTTGGTGTTCCTGGTGTTCACTTTCGCGCCGTGCTCGAGCAGCCAGGCGATGGCCTTGGCGTTGCCGGCGGCGGCGGCCTTGTGCAGGGGCGTGGAGCCGCGCACGTCCGTCGTGTTCACCGATGCGCCGTGTTTGAGAAGCGTGTCGAGCGCGGCGACCTCAGCGTTGATGCCCGAGTGCAGCGCGGTCAGGCCGGAGCGATCGGGAGAGTTCACATCCAGACCTGCCGCCAGCAGTGCGTCGATCGCATCCGTCCTGCTCGCGCCGACGGCAATATGCAGTGCCGTCTGTCCGATGTTGTCGCGCGTGTCCATCGGCACACCTGATTCCAGAAGCACCCGTACCATCGCGCCGCTCGTCATCGCGGCCTTGAAGAGCAGCGGCCTGCCCTTTTCATCCTTGCCTTCGGGAGACGCGCCCTCTTTAATGAGCAGCTTCACCACCGCGGCCTGATCCGCTTCGATCGCCTGCGCGAGAATGATCGGGCCGTCTTTGCCTTTGAGATCGAGCGGTTCAGCGCTGCCCGCAAGTTTGAGTTTCACCCCTTCGGCATCGCCCGCGCGGATCGCATCGTTCAGTGTGACCGGGCCGTCCGTGGGCAAAGGCCGACCGGTGACGTTGCTGTTGTCGCAGCCTGTCGCCACGAGCGCGAATAACATCAGCGCCGTCACAGCGCCGGCAGAGCAAACCTGTCCGCGGCGCGGCGAGATGCTTGCCATCCGATACGTCACTGCGGGGGATCCTTTCCGGGCGGGAGAAGCGGCGGCGTTTCCAATCGCGGCGATGGCGGTGCGTCCACCCAGTCAAGTGCAACTTCCCCGCCATCACCATTGTGCGTCAACGGGACGGATGGATCAAGGGCAATGTCAGCATTTCCCGCCCTTTTCCCCGCCATCTCACCCAATGCCTCCGCTGAACGCTCAACCGCGACAAACGTCTGGCTATCGAAATCTTCCCCTTTAACCCGCCCCAGCCAACGGTCGGCGTTGTAATAACACGCCACCCGCATCACCACCAGGATCCCCCCGTACCACAGGGAATTCACGATGACGGATGCCCACGGATTCGTACCACGATCGTCCAGATCGTTGAACTCGGTATACGGAACAATCGACATCGGCGAGGCGATCAGCATCGGGATCGGCCCCTGCCTCATGATGCGCCAGCGAAACAGTTCATCCAGAAGCACGATCAGAATCGCCGGCACCAGGCACCAGCCCACGAGCACGCCGACGGAAGTCATGATCGCCCGCGTCTGCGATTTCGTGCGCATGCTCACGAGGACCGCCAGCCAGGAGATCATCGGAATGTAGATCAGATACGTGAGGAACGAGCTGACCAGGTAGACGCCGGTCTGGGCCTTGCGGCCCCAGTTCATGTCATCGGAAACGGGGCGCGTGGCGACCCACACCTGTGCAAAGTAGATCGTGGCGAAGGGCACGAGCATGACCCACATCAGGCGGCGCAGGCCCGCCATCTTCTGCCAGAGAATCTGCGAGCTGGTCAGGGGCGTGGTCAGGAGCAGATCGAGCGTCTGGCGGGCGCGCTCGGTGACGAACAGGTTCGCCGCCGCCACGCAGAAGAACAGCGCGGTGAGCGGCCAGAGAAACCCGAGCAGAGCGAAGAGTTCCTCCGAGTTCCTTCCGTAATATCCACGGTTCCGGCTGCCGATGATGCCCAGCACCAGCAGGACGACGGGCACTTCAAACAGCACCAGCATGTACATCAAATAGCGCGGCTTGCCCAGGCCCTTCTTTGCCGTCTCACGCCATGCGATCGGGTCGTACGCCGGCAGCGTGGTCTGCTCCTTCTGCGGGCGATGCTCTCCGGTGCCTCCTTTGAATTTGTCGATCATCCGGTCGATGAACCCAAAGAACGCGAGCCAGGAGTTGCGCGGCGGAACGTTGGCGCGCGTCGTAAGAAACACGCGCGCCAGAAGCAGCAGCACGGGAATGGTGACCATCACCGGAATGGTTCGCACCAGGATGTCATTAAAGCCGCGGTTGAAGTCGATGCCTTCGCCCAGGTGAAAGAGGGGGCACATCGAAAAGACCACGTAAGGATCGATGTCTCTCTCGCGCATCAGCAGCAAGGCCAGAAGCGCCGGCCCGAGATAGAGAGCGAGGAGTAAAACGAACGTCATCAGGAAGGCTGCGGCCGTGGAGCGGGCGTAGGCTGAGCACATGATCGCCATGCCGCCGACCTGGAGCAGCGAAAGCGCGAGCAGGAGAATGGTGATGCTCACCCGATTGGAAGTCACGCCGCCGAAGGAATACGCCACCGCCATCAACGGCAGCGAGAGCAGCAGGAACGTGACCATCGGAATGAGCCGGCCGGCGAGCTTCTGGATGATGATCTCCCACGGGCGCAGGTCGGTGATCATCAGGAGCGGCAGCGACTGTCGCTCCTTTTCGTAGGTGATGACGCCGCAGACCATCGCGGGCAGGAAGAGATACAGGCCGGTGAACTGAAAGCTGACGAGAACGAGGAACATCTCCCGTCCGCTGCCGAGAATGGCGAAGGGACTCCCGCCGTAACGCTGATAGCTTTCGAAGATATTGTAAAGGAACAGAGTACTGAAAAAGAAAAGCAGCACCGCGTAGACCGTACGCAGGACGTAAGTGCGCTTGCGGTTGGCCTGCTCGATCAGCTCCTTGGCCAGCAAGGGAAGGCCCAGGCGCGAGCGGATGATGGCGAGGATGGACTTGAGTCTGGACATCGGCGGGAGTCAGGGGTCAAGGGTCAGGGGTCAGGGGCAGGAGGCAGGAGGCAGGAATCAGAAGCGATGCGACTTTGGGTGCCACGGGTCGAGGAGGCTTTGCGACGAAGACCCGTGCGGACCACCTTGCGTCTGGGGCTATTCGGCACGGTCTCCTCGCCAAGTCTCGATACCCGATCAGAAACGACATCTCATCACAAACCCCATCACGCTTTCTGCGCCCCGGCCTTCCCGCTTTCAACCACAAACGACGCGCGCGTCTTCTGCGGTGAGCCGGGACGATCCACGTACTCCACCACCTGGTAATCACTGCGCCAGTCCTTCGGCGTCACCGTACAACTGATGTACCCTCGCTGAGCGTTATGGAAGCGGACAAACGGATTCTCCGCCAGAAGGGCATCGTGGTTCTTCGGCTTGTCGATACCGTTGCCGCTGGAGCTGATCGAAGTGCCGACAAACTCGGTGGCGACGACCGGATCCTTCTCGCGGTCGAAGTCCACCTTCAGATCGTTGACCCAGTTGGTGTGAATATCACCGGTAAGGACGACGGGGTTGGGCACGCTGCGCGAGGCAAGGAACGAGAGCAGACGTTTGCGGGCGACGTCGTAGCCGGACCATTGATCCATGCTGTATCCCGCGTCTTCACCCGCCACGCGATCGACCCGCCCCATCATCACCTGCTGGCCGAGAATGTTCCACTTCGACTCCGACTTGCCCAGCCCTTCAAAGAGCCAGCGCTCCTGCTTGTCGCCCAGCAGCGTACCTTTGGGACTGAACACATCACCTTTGAGCGGTTTGAGACGATCGCCGTTGGGCTGATCGGTTCGATACTGCCGGGTGTCCAGCATTTCGAACTGAGCGAGTTGTCCGTATTGAACGCGCCGGTAAAGCTGCATGTCCGGCCCTTTGGGCACGCACTGCGCTCGCAGCGGCATGCTTTCGTAATACGCCTGATACGCAGCGGCGCGGCGAAGGAGGAGCGCCTGCGGCGACACATCGCTCTGCTCGGAAATATCACCGGCATAGTTGTTGTCCACTTCGTGATCATCCCAGGTCACCAGCCAGGGACAGCGGGCGTGAGCGGCACGCAGGTTCTCCGCGGTGCGGTACTGGGCGTAGCGCGTGCGGTAGTCTTCCAGCGACGCGAGTTCCTTGCCGTGATGTTTGCGGGCCTTGCCGTTGGAGCCTCCGCCTTCGTAGATGTAATCACCCAGGAACACGACCATGTCCAGGTCTTCGCGCGTCATGTGGTCGTAGGCGGTGTAGAACCCCGCCTCAAAATGCTGACAGGAGGCGATGGCGAAGCGAAGCTTGTCGGGCGAAGCATCATGAGCAGGCGTCGTGCGGGTGCGGCCAACGGTGCTCTGCGCATCGCCGGCCGTGAAGCGATACCAGTACCAGCGATCCGCTTCGAGGCCTTTCATTTCGACGTGAACCGAATGGCCGAGCTGCGGCGTCGCCAGCGCGGTGCCCCTCTGTACGATCTTCTTCATCGCATCATCCGCCGCGACTTCCCACGTGACTTCGATGGTCTCCTTCTCCATGCCGCCATCCCCTTCGAGTGGCTTGGGCACGAGCCGGGTCCAGAGCACCATGCCGTCGGGCGAAGGATCGCCGGAAGCGATGCCGGACTGGAATGGATCGGACTTGAATGAGGGATTCTTCTTCACCTGGCCCTGTGCGATGGAGCCGAGCAGCGGCAGCACGGCGAGCGATGCGCCGGCGAGGATGAACTCCCGGCGGCTGGTGAGCAGTGCGGTGGCGAGGGATTTTGTGTGTCTGTTCATTTGAACCTCTTTGGGTAAAACGAAGGCATCAGGCGTCCGCAGGCGGGCCTTGCGGACTCGGCCGCGCCGCTAACCGCGATTGGTCTATGCCGTCTTCCCTTCCGTCAGCTTCATGAATGCTGTCTCCATGTCCATCACCTCCGGCTGGAACATGCGCACCTTCGCGCCCATCTCGACCAGCCGTTCGAGCAGTTCTTCCACAGGCAGAGCGCTCTCATCCAGGCGAATCGCCAGGCGATCGGTCTGCCTTTCCACCGAGGCGACACCGGGAATCTGTTCGATCTGTTGCACCAGGGCATCATGCACGACTGCGACCTGCACGTGAATGATTCGCCGCAGGCCGAGTTGGGCGTAAATTTCGTTGAGCGAGCCCTCGGCGATGAGCTTGCCCTGTTCGATGATGCCGATGCGCGTGGAGAACTGCGAGAGTTCGTGCAGGATGTGGCTGGAGATGATGATCGTCTTGCCCATGTTGCGCAGCTCTTTGAGCAGCTCGCGCATCTCGATGCGGGCGCGCGGGTCCAGTCCGCTGGCCGGTTCATCCAGCAGCAGCACATCCGGCTCGTGCATGAGCACGCGCGCCAGGCCCAGCCGCTGCTTCATGCCGCGGGAAAGAGCATCGACCTGCGAGTCATGCTTCTGCGTCAGGTCCGTGAGCGCGAGGACATCATCGACGATGCGCTGTCTGCGGGCGCGGGGAATGCGGTAGGCGGCGGCGAAAAAGTGCAGGTACTCATTGACGGAGAGATCCTCGTAGACACCGAAGAAATCAGGCACATAGCCGATGCGTTTGCGAATGGTGAACGGATGCTTGGCGACGTTGATGCCGTCGATGTAAGCCGCCCCGCTGGTAGGCGACATAAGCGTGGCGAGGACTTTCATGGTGGACGACTTGCCCGCGCCGTTGGGACCGATGAAGCCGAAGACTTCGCCCTTGGGAATCTCGAAGGAGATGCCATGCACGGCCACCAGTTTGCCGTAACGCACCCAGAGATTGTCGATGCGAATGTAGGACATGAGTCAGTCGCCTTGGGACCGGTAGAGCCGGCGGTAGAGAGTGATCTGGTTGCCGTCACGCAAGAGGAGCAGCACGAGCCGGCACTTTTCGTCTTCCGCGTCGTACATGGAAAGGTCTTCGAAGTTGTCGCTGCCGGTGGGCGAGATCTGCGATACATATTGAAAGAGGCCGCGACTATCCATCCCCGCAAACTTCTCCAACCCGGCCACATCCAGTCTCGGAGGTCCGCTTTTAGGCTCGTACAGTCGAGGCGCGCCGTACCCGTTGTCGTAGCGACCAGCGGACGAAATCATCGCATCGATGTCCGTATCCGCAGCGATCGCGCCAGCGCCGCCGTACACGATCACCTTCGCATTCGCGCGGATGTCCGCCAGCAGCGCGGTTCGAATCGCCTGCGGATCAGGCTGCCGCTGCCAGACCGCATCGTGCGCCCCGGCCCAGTCAAACTTCATCGCCGGCTCATCGCCCCCGATCGAACTGATGCGAAACATCCGCGGCGACCACTGCCGCACGACTGTGATCACCGCGTGCTTGCCCGGCATCGAGCCGACGTACACCGGCGGCAAACCGGACGAGCGATCCTCGTCGTAGTAACGCCGGCCGTAGCCCCGCCGGCGCCCCGCATCGACGGGAACCAGAAGCTCGCCGTTCAACTCGCGCTCCAGCGTATACTCCCGCGGCGAGAACTGAAGATCGATCATCGTCGTGCGCAGCACCTGCCCCCGCGTACCGACATCGATCACCTCAATCGCCTTGCCTTTGCCGGTCTGGCCCATGTAATGATTGGCCATCTGCACCGTGATCCACGTAAACAGCACCGCCGTCAGTGGGAAGGAAATCCACGTCAGCCTCCTCCGCTTCATCCAGCCGAGTACGAAGTAATCGACGGGACCGATGAACACGACGAACGCAAATAGCATCAGCACGACCAGGCCGAACGGCATGACCCGCACATCCTCGGGCATGAGCATCTCGGTGATCGAAGAGACGTCGAAGGCCGCGTGTGCCTGAAGCGGATTCGACTCGACTTCCTCGTAAAGATCGGAAGCGTACCGGCGACCCTCTACAGGACTCTTATTCAACAGTTTCGATTCGCCGGGAGTGTTGCCCACGCTCGCCTGCCCCGCATCCTTCGCGCGGCGCCAGCCCCAGGTCGATGCGTTGATCATCTGCTTCGTCGCATCGGCACGCATCTTCCAGAGGTGCGCCACCGCCTGACGCCATTTGTCTTTATCCCACACTTCCTGCGGTACATCATCACCAAACACGATCACCGCTCTGCCAAGCTCCGGCCGCGCCAGGACCATCGCCGGCGGCGATCGGCCGTCGTCAAACACAAGCTTGCCCTGCGGCGACAGGCGCACCGCCCGCGACTGCCTGCCGGGTAAAAACAAAGCGCTGAGAAAATCCAGATGCTTATCCTCGAAGGCCGCGCCGGAACCGGTGATGACCAGGGTGCTGCCGCCGGCCTGTGTCCAGGCGAGGATCGCATCGAGCTGCGCCGCATCCAGCCGGGGCAGACTTTCGGGCGTGAGCAGCACGATGTCATACCCGCAGTAGCCCAGCGGCTGCGTGGGCATGCGGGTCGGGTCGATCATCGCAGGCAGCGTGCGAAGCTGGCCGGGCTTCGTGTTCTCCGGACGATACAGCTCCAGCGCCAGAGACGTCGCAATCGGGCCGAAGCGGCGATCGATCGAAGTGGACAGCGGATCGCACACGGCAACCACAAAACTCCGCTCCGCCAGTTCGGGGATCGAGAGCGAATGCTTGCCCAGATCCAGCACCTGCCCGTCAGACTTGAACGCGAGTTCCAGGTCGATCATGTTCTGGCCGACAACCGGTGGAATCGGCGGGAGCATCACGCGGACCTGCCGCTTACCGACCAGCGCGATATCACCTGTGACCAGATCCGCCAGCACATCCAGCCCGACGACTATCAGATGCAGTTGACCCGTGAGCACGGCTGAGCCGGTGTAGTCGAGCGTGATGTCCACCATCGCAGGCGAGGCTGTGCGCCCGCGGAAGCCGATGTTGGCGACCTGCGCGGTGAGCTTGTCCTCCGCGAAGGCGGGTGCGGCGAAGGCGATAAAGATAAAGACGGCCCAGAAAATGAGACCTGGCCGGTAGTCTGACCCGTGTTGAATCGTCCGCGTGTTCATGTTGACATTCAAGTGCGCAAACGCATCTGCCCGTTCACTTTGAAAACCCGCCCGGCCTGCGCTGGAAGAACCACCACTCGATCAGCAGAAACGCCATCGCCATCAAGGCAAAGAGCCACCACAATTGCTTGGGTGTTTCGGGCACGTTTGCCGTTGCCGTCACCGACATCTCGCTGAACTGAATCTGCCTGACGGTATCCAGCAGTGTCTCCGTAGGCTGCAACAGGCTGACACCGAGCTTCGCTTCGCCATCGCCCTTGCTCAACGTGTACTGCCCGACGCGAGGCGCGGGCACGCCTGACAACGTGCCTGCGGTGTCCGCCTTTTCAGTACGATCAAAGCCAGCCGGCCCGCGCACGCGATACGCCTGCGCCGGCGTCAGCGACAAAGCCGGGAGCACACCCGTGCGATCCCCCGCCACTTCCAGCAGGCCGGCCGCGAGCATTGCTTCACGCACCGTATTGGAGACCATGATCGGAAAACCCACGCGGTATGGCATGGTCGAACGATCGGTGTGAAACAAAAGATAAAACGACTGCTTCTGCCCTTCGCGCTTGTGCAGCGCGAGCGGCCCATGTTTGCCGTACGCGATCACTTCGTATCGCCGATTCTCCAGATCACCTTCCTTCAGTCCCTGCGCGGTGACCGCCTGATCGAGAATCACCAGGTCCGTCAACTCGACATGCTCCAACAAGGGATTCGTGCGATGCCAGGAGATCACCGTCGTCGGCTCAGGCTTGAGCTGAATGAGATCCTCCAGATCCTTGGGCACATAGCCCACGTGCAGCGACACCGGTGCGGTCACGCCCTTGGGCTCATCAGGATTGTCCGTGATGATCAGGTCATAGTCCCTGCCCGCATCCGTCGAACCCGCCTGCGGAAACAGGCGCACATCCGGATTCACATCGATCGCGCCGCGATACGTCTGCAAGGAAGGCGAGACCCAGACCCAGGCTGGCCTCTGTGGCGAGAGTTCCAGATAGGCGACGTTGTCGCTCTCCAAAGCGTCGAAGCCGTTGACTTTCAGGCGCAGCTCAAGGCTCGTGGCCTTGCTCGCGCCGATGGAGAAGCTCACGCGCTGACCCTGACCGGGGCCGGGCGAGAGCACCTGCGTCGCGCGCGACTCGCCATCCTGAATCAGTTCCAGTTCCGCGCTGCCGGTGTTGTCCTTGCTGGCGCTGACGTTGATGAAGATGGACCACGCCCCTTCGCTGCCCCGGCGGGCGTTGAGCGCGGTGATGCCCATGTTCACCCCCGCCGGCGCAAGCTGCTGGTAGTCCAGCTTGAACGGCAGCTCGAAATCGATCTGCTCGGGGAAGTTGCCATCGGAAATGAGCAGGGCCCGGTCGAACCGCTCCGTTCGCCACATGGCATCCGCCAGGCGCATGCCGTCGGAAAGATCGCTGGGCACATCTTCAATCTCGATGGCATCGACCGCATCCAGCAGCAATCGTTTGTTGCTGGTGAAATCCTGCACCTGCTGCGCGGTCTTACCGAAGGCGATGATGGCGACCTCTTCATCCACCGCCAGGCTGTTGATCAGGTCGCGGGCTTCGCGCTTGGCGATCTCCAGCCGCGAGACGCCTTTGTCATCCTTCGCGCCCATGCTCGCGGAGCGATCGATCAGGATCGGCAGGCGGTCCGATGAAGACACGCCACCCTTCCGGTAAGGCTCCAGCGCGGCGATGATCAGGAGAATCAGCAGGATCAATTGCAGCAACAGCAGAATGTTTCGCTTGAACCTTTGGAACGGCGAGTTGACGCGGTTGTCGTTGACCACCTGCTGCCAGAGCACCAGCGAAGGCACCGCCAGCCGCGGCCGCTTGAGCTTGAGAAAGTACAGCAACACCAGCGGCGGAATGAGCAGCAGCAGCCAGAAGCCGGCGTAGTTGATGATGTCGATACCGAATAATGCAAACGTCATCGATTCACCATATAGCGGCGGGCTTGCCCGCCGTGTCTGATTCCCCTCCCTCCCAGGGAGGGGTTAGGGGAGGGTCGGGCGAACGGCTTCCAGTTGCGCCACTGAAGACTGTTCGCTCGACCCTCCCCCCGCCCCTCCCTAAGAGGGAGGGAGTAAGGCGTCAACGAATCCACGCCTTCCTGCGCAGCAGGTCAAAAAGCACATAGTCCAGCGTATCCTTCGCGCTGGTCATCACCATTCTGCCGCTGCGGCTCGTCGCCAGGGCTTCGATGTGCCGCTGAAACGCCTCGCGGTATTCCTGATACAGCTTGACGATGTCACCGCCGGAAGACACATCCAGTGTCAGGCCGGTCTCCGAATCGACGAGGCGAAGATCGTTGCTCACTTCAGGCTCGATCTCCGTCGGTGCAAGCACCTGAAGCGCGAAGAGTTCCAGGCCTGCGGAGTAGACGAGATTGAACGATCGCCGCAGATCGCCCTGCGTGAGAAAATCACTGATGACCACGGCACAGCCGCGCCCGCGGTGTTCCTTGAGCATGGATTCGATGCCTGAATCCACAGGCCCGTCGCCGCCGGCTTCGATCTTTTCGATGAAGTCAAAAAGCGCACGCCGGCTGGACCGGCCCGAGTGCGGCCTGAGCCGCGTGATGCGCCCGCCCTTCTGGTTGAAGGCGCAGACGCTCACCTTCTCCGTACCGCTGAGCCCCATCACGCCGAACGCGGCTGCGAGTTCCTTCGCCCGTTCGAACTTGCGCTCGAACTTCATCGAGTTGGAAGCATCGACGAGGATGACGATGTGCATCTCCTCTTCCTCGTGGAAGAGCTTGATGTAGGGCCGATGCAGGCGGGAGAAAATGTTCCAGTCAACGAAGCGGATGTCATCGCCGGAAGAGTAGTCGCGGTAGTCTTTGAATTCGATTGAAGAGCCGGAGCGGTGGGCAACGTGCTCGCCGCGCGAACGGTTGGTGTACCGCTTCTGCGGGTAGATGCGCATGCGCTCGACGCGGGCAAGCACGTCGTTAGGCAGGAGCGACGTGACACGGGCTCGTTTGGGGGCGGGTGCGATTTCCATGTCTTTTCCGGCCCCCTATCCCTTCCAGGGAGAGGGCTGGGGTGAGGGTTCAACCTTACGGAATTTTAAGTACGGCCCATCGCGATACAGTTCGGGACAGTGTAGCCGCAACGCGTCGGTTGAACGGCAATGTGACTGGCTATAATGTTGAGCATGGTTTTGAACATTTCCATTTCGCCCGAAGCAGAGGCACGCCTTCGTACTCTCGCGCGCACCGAAGGCTTGGACGTGAACACGTTCGCCGCCCGGGAATTGGAGCGATGGATCGCCCGTCCCTCGCTTGAAGAGGTGCTTGCGCCGCTCCGTGCCGAGGTCGCCGCCAGCGGCCTGAGCGATGATGAGCTCACGGAACTGCTCGAAGAAGCCAAGCACGAAGCGCGAGCCGAGCGACGCGCGGAACGAGAACCATGACGGCTCCCCAGGCAGCAGTCTTCGACTGCAACATCTTCCTGCGGGCGATGCTTACACCGACCGGACCGTCCGCCGCTTGTTGTGACAAGGCCGCGAACGGTGATGTAATCCTGCATGTAGCTCCCTTTGTGTTCGAGGAACTCCGCGACCTTCCGAACCGCAAAAAGCTTCGTCGATTCCCGCATTTCACTCACGAGCGAGTTGAACGTTTCATAGAGGAGGTTTTGGAGTTTGCTGACCTGGTCGTGGATCCGCCTCCCAGGTTCAGCTATCCGCGCGACCCCGATGACACTCCCTATATCGACCTCGCCATCGCTACCGGTGCGCTGCTTGTGGTCTCCAATGACACGGATCTGCTCGACCTGATGTGCGACTCGAATGCAGAGGGAAGCGAGCTTCGGCGCATGCATCCTTCGTTTCACGTGTATACGCCTCCGCAATTCTTGGCGCTCTTCAAGACCGAGAATAAGCCGGACGACGAACATTGATGCGTTCCGCTCGGCCGCACGAAGCTGTTGCTATCCTCTGGTTCACTTCATCGCCGCCGCCGCCTGCTTCCTTCTTGATGCCAGATCTTCCGGCACCATCTGAACCAATTCATCGATCAGCTCACTCACCTTGATGTTCTCCGCCTGGCCGTCGTAGTTGAGCAGGATGCGGTGCTGGAGAACCTCAGTCGCGAAGTTGCGGATGTCTTCAAACGCCACATGCACCCGGCCTTCGGAGAGGGCCCGCACGCGGCCCGCGCGGATCAGCGCCTGAGCCGCGCGAGGACTCGCACCCCAGCGCGTGAACCGGCTCACCTTGTCCGAACAGTATTCCGAATCAGGATGCGTCGAAAGCACCAGCCGACAGGCGTAATCGCGGATGGCATCCGCGACCACGACCTTGTTCAATATCTCCCGCAGCTGCAGGATGCGTTCCGCAGTGACCACCTTCGTCACATCCACCGCACGCTTGAGAATCGTGCGGCTGACCACTTCGTTCATCTCATCGCGATTCAAAAACGGCACGCTGCACTTGAACATGAAGCGGTCGAGCTGTGCTTCAGGCAAGGGGTACGTGCCTTCCTGCTCGATCGGGTTCTGCGTGGCGAGCACGAAGAACGGCGGCTTGAGCATGTGCGTCGTACCGCCGGCCGTGACCGAACCTTCCTGCATCGTTTCCAGAAGAGCCGACTGCGTCTTGGGCGTGGCGCGGTTGATTTCGTCAGCGAGCAAAAGCTGCGTGAAGATCGGGCCCTTGCGGAACTCGAAGCGATAGCTGCCCTGACCGTCGGTGTTCATGATGTTGGTGCCGACGATGTCGGCAGGCATCAAATCGGGCGTGAACTGGATGCGATTGAAATCCAGGTCCATCACGCGCGAGAGGGCCTTGACGAGCTCGGTCTTACCCAGGCCGGGCACGCCTTCGAGCAGGACGTTGCCGCCGGCCATGATGGCGGTGATCGCGGCTTCGACGACGCGCGCCTGGCCGACGATGACCTTGCCGACTTCGTTGCGAATGGCGAGCAATTCCTGTTTGAACTGATCGGCCTCGGCTTTGAGTTCTTGTTCGGGTGAAAGCATGGGATTGGGGTCTGGGGTTTGGGGTGTGGGGTGTGGCTTCAGGCGCGCCGGAACGGGTACAGGCGCTGCGGTGCAGATTGAACTTCTCATCGCCGTGCTAAGCCGCAAGCGGCTACGAGTCCTCCTCTTTCCTCTGCTGCTGCTCCTGCGCCCGCTTCTTCGCCGCGAGCAGGCGCTCGGTCGCGCTCATCGGCGAGCTCTCATCGGCGGCCGGTGCGCTCGGCTGCGAACGCGGGGCGGCCGAAGCTTCCGGCTTCTTCTCCACCTTGATATCCATCACGCTTGCTGTGCCCTTGGGCGCGCGGCGAGGCGGAACATCATCTTCCTTCCGCATCGTGTCCGCCACTTCTTCCTTACGCTTGCGCAGCTTGCTGAACGTCTCCTCATTGGGCTGGTCCTTGCGGAACGCCAGCCAGCCTTTGATGGTTTCAAAGTCGATCTGCACGCGGCGCAAGCCCACATCCAGCGGGACCGCGCAGCAGAGCAGAATCAGGAACCAGTCCACGATCGGCCGACTGCTTCGCTTGGGTTCGCCATCATGCAGAAAAACCTGGTCGCCTGTTTCGAGGCCTGAAAGCTCGCGCCCACCGGTGCGCTCGGCGATCTGCTGGAGCACGATCGGATTCGCCCTGAAGCGCAGATACTCCTGCGAATAAGGCATCACCAGCCGGCCCGCGACGCGTTGCGGCTTGCCATCCTCGCCTATTGCCGCCGCCGCGACGCGGTACGTGCCTTCACCCGCCAGCGGGAACCGGCCTTCGTAACGGTTCGGCGCGACCTGTTTGATCTGCACTGTCTTATCCAGCGCGCGCGGCCCTGAGACCTGCGCTTCCATCACGAGGAACGAATCCTTCTCGCTGTAGTCTTCGACGATGATCACGCCCTGTCCGCCGGAGATGAACGTGCGCATGCGCAGCGCGCCTTCATCGGTGCTGTTGCTCACCGCCGAGACAAGCTGCTTCACGAACGCCTGATACTTTTCCCAGCCCATCCACTGCGCGGCCCACTTGGGGGAGAGATCACTCGTCCACGCGGCGGTCGCGCCAAGGCCGTAGCGCCAGGTTGAAAGCACCGGATCAACCTCCTCTTCTTCAGGCCCGTCGAGGATGGTGAGCGACTTGGCCTTGGGCGTGGTGAGCACGTAGCCGGTGAGCTTAGGCATCGTGGTGATGCCTTCAAGGATGTTGGAAGAGACGCCGACGTTGGGCGTGAAGCCTTCGGGAATTTCCTGGATGGAACTGCGGCGAAGGGTGGTCGCCTCCTTGATGAAGATCGCCGGTAGCTGATTGGGATTCTGCGGCACGTGATGGCGACCGCCGGTGAGCTTGGCGATATTGCTCATGAGCTGCGTCTCGGGGCCGTTGGTGCCGCCATGCGGAAAGACGGAGACGGTGGTGATGCTGATCTTGTTATCCACGAAGCTTTGCAGAAGCTGCGGCGAAGGCGGCTGAGCGTCGCCATCGGAAATCAGAATCATGTGCTTGGCGGAAGCGTCGGAGGCCTTGAGCGCGTTGAAGCCCATCTGCATGGTCGGGCCGAAGCTCATCATGTCGCCCAGTTCAGCTCCGTTGAGTTTCTGCGAAAGCTGGTTGTACATCCCCGCGGGGGAGAGGTTGAAGATCCAGTAATCCGCGCCGCCGAAATCCTGCGCCAGGGCCCCGACCTCGTCGCGTTCGTTGAGCACCTTCATCGCCTGCTTGGTGATGTTCTTGGCCCAGGTGTTGCCCTGCGGAAACTCGCAGGTGTGCAGGATAATGATCAGCGCGCCCTTGGGCAGCACCTTCTTCTGCGAGAGATCCATGGAAACAGGCAGCACGCGTTCGATGGCGGTCTTGTGGTAGCCACCGGGGCCGTAGCTGGAAACGCCGCCGATCATGAGGAAGCCGGTGCCCTGGGCGTAGACGGATTCATGAACGGCTTCGAGTTGCTGAGCGTCAAAGTCAGCCGCGGGCACATTGGCGAAGACCACTGCGTCATAAGGCATCAGGGCCGAGGCATCGCGAGGGAACTCGAGCGCACCTTTTACATCCACCTCGCGCTGGGCCGAGGTGAGCGCATCGACAAACGGCTGATAGTCCAGCGGCTCGCCCTGACGATCGACCACCACGAGAATGCGCCCTTTGCCGCGAAGGTAAATGTGGTTGACCGCCTGGTTGTTCTCGGCCTTGAAATCCTTGCGAACGACCTTGCCCGTCGCGTCCGTCCCGTTGGGCACATCGATGTGAGCGCGGTACTCGTAAAACCCCGGCTGCTTCAGATAGATCGGCAGATCAAAGCGATTCTTCCCCGCATCGAAAGGCACATCCTGCTGGAAAATAATCTGGCCGTTTTCCGTGAGCGTGAGCTTGCCTTTGCCTTTGCGAAGGCTGGAGAGAATGACGGTGGCGTTGTAGGTTTCGCCGCTCTTGACGAAGCGCGGCATCTGAAGCTCTTCGAGCCAGACTTCATCCTCGTAGGAATAGCCGACCGAGTAGGTGTCAACCGCGATGTCTTTGCTCTTGAGTTCATCCAGCGCCTGCGAAAGGCTGCCTTCGGTTTCGACGCCGTCGCTGATGAGAACGAAGCGCACGTTGCGATCTTTCGGTGCCAGGGCCGCGGCAAGGGAGAGCGCCTTGGAAATGTCCGTGCCATCGTGGTCGATCTGCACGTTCATCACCGTGTTCTTGTCGTCATACGGCAACACAGGCTGCGGAGGCAACTCCACCGCGGCGCTGCGGCCAAAGAAAATCAGCCCCGCGTGGTCGTCAGGCTTGGGCTTCTGGTTCACCATCTTCAGCACCCACTCGATCGCGCCCGTGCGCGAGTCTTCGTGAATGGAAGCGGAAGCATCGACGACAAAGATCACGCTCAGACCCTTGTCGCTGCGCACGGCACGCGGCTCGGTGAGCAGGATGATGAACAGGCCCAGCAGCGTGAGCCGGGCGATGAGGGCGATGACGGAGCGACTGCGCGTGAGCCCGGCGTAGCCGGCCACGTGCATCCACCATATCCACGGCATGACCAGCACAAACCAGAACGGCCAGAGCCGACTGAAGAAGATCACATGAAGGTAGTCCAGCAGCAGGCAGCCGCCGATGAACACGAGAAGGAAGATGAGCAGCGGCGCGATTGAGGCAGCACTGACCGGCTGGCGCGAAGGCGGGAGCAGCGCGGTGCGAAACTTGTAGACCGACTCGAGCGCGGCCTCGCCGAAGGTCCGCGTCGCGGTCTGCGCTTGTCCAGGTTTACGCGATGCCCCGTTCACATCAACACTCCGGGGGATGATCTATGCCTTACAACTGCAACTCCACGATCCTTCGATTACCCGTATCCGCGATCCACACGCGGCCCTTCGCATCCACACGGATGCCCCAGGGCGTGGAAAACTGCCCTTCACCGCGACCCACGCTGCCGTAGCGGCCGACCAGTTCGCCATCGAGAGTCATTACCGTCAGCCGGCCCGCGCCGTATTCGATCACGTAAAGCAGTCCATCCGGTCCGATGCAAAGATCATACGGGAAATCAAGTCTCAGCGGTTCACCCCGGTTCGTCAGCACGGCGATGAATCGCCCGTCATCATGGAACACTTCGATGCGATGGTTGTCCGCATCGGCGATGTACACCTTGCCTTCGTGCCACGCGATGCCGCCGGCCCTGCTGAAGCCGCCGGGCTCAGTGGTGAAGGAGCCGAACTGGAGAACAAACTCGCCTTCGACGGTGAACTTCTGCACGCGATCGTTGCCGCCGTATTCAACCACGTAGAGAAAGCCTTTGTCATCCTGCACAACCTTGACGGGATAGATGAACTGCCCCGCTTCGCGGCCGAGTGAGCCGAACTTGTGTGAGACGGTGCCGTCCTGATTGAAGATGACCACGCGGCTGTAGTGCGTGTCCGCGATGGCGATGCGGCCGTCCTTGAGCAGACACGCGCCTTCGGGTTTGCCTGCGGAGTATTCAGGCATCCACCAGTGCCGCAGGTACTTGCCATTGGCGGAGTAAATGAGCACGCGGCCGGCCTTGTCGAGGATGATGATCTGCCCATCGGGGCCGAGGCCCACGCCACGCGGCGTGGGCAGAGTGGCTTCATCGGGCGGCATCGACTGATACGTGAACGACTTCACATCAAGCCGCGGCTCGCCGCGCGAACAGGCGGGTAGAAGAAATGCCAGGAGCAGCAGCAGGAGAATACGAAGCGACACGCGGTCACCCGCCTTGGCCGCACCCTGATCACCGGCAGGCGAGCGGCAGACGAAC
>JBBDXA010000040.1:28045-47256 GCA_040902585.1 Phycisphaeraceae bacterium | reverse complement strand
ATGGCGACCATGACGGAGATGATCGCCGCCATGAACACGAAAAAGACCTTCCGCTTTCGCTTGAGGGCGGGGGCGACCCAGCGGGCAGGGTCGATGCCGATCTTGTCCGACGCGGCCTCAAGCCAGCGTGCGGTGGCCATGTGGTACATGTAGACGGCCGTATGCGTCAGGGCCGTCATCAGACCCGCGGCAATGCCCAGCGGCAGATGCCAGTCGTACATGTCCGTGACCCGGCCGGCGTGATCGACCACGAACAGGCCCATCACGAAGACTGCCGCCAGCAGTGCAAGGTTTGCAATCGTCAGGCCCAGGAACAGGGAGATCATCGGAGCATTCTAGAGAAAGGACGGAGGGGCGGCGGGGTGGGAGGAAACTCCAAGTTCAAAGTTCCAAATCACAAACAAATCTCAAAGGAAAGGGCAGAAAAGCGAAAAGGGGAAAAGTGCGAAGGCCGCGGTCGGCGAGCGCCCGCGGCCCTTTTTCTTGTTTAAGTTTTTGTCTTTGCGATTTGTTTGTGACTTGCAACTTGAGATTTGAGTCGCTTCGAATTCAAGTGCTCGTCGCCGGTGCCTCCATCGTTCGGCGATCGACCGTGATATTCGGCCAAGAAGCCAGTGCGGCCAGCAGCGGCTCGACGTCAAACAGGCGCACCTTGACCAGTCGGGTGCGGCCGTCGGCGTTTTCGATGGCGATGTTGGAAAAATCGCCCTCGTCTCGAATCTGCATGGTCCCAGGTTCGCTGAGGTTGACCGAGCCGCGATGGTGGTACTTGCAAAAGAGCAGCCGACGATCGGTGAAGACGAGGCCCGCCAGACCGCGGTCGCGAGTGCCGAAGTCGCCGTCGCTGATGTAGGTGCGGAACTGTTCCATCGGTTCGAAGGGGCACCAGATGCCGAGCCTTCGTCGGCACTCGTCGCCGAGTCCGCGCCAGGCTTCGTTTTCCAGCAGACCTACATCGTACTCGAGCTTGGCGTAGTCGAGGCCGCAGACGCCGTTGACATGAGCCAGCCATTGCAGCGCGGTGGGACCGTGCGGAAGGTTGACGTAGCAGGTATACCCGCCCTCGGGTCGCGTCTCGGTCCAGCAGCGCAGGGAAATATGCGAGTGGTCCGGCCCGCTGTAGTAGGGCATGGGCCAGTTGAAGGGCTTGGGAAGTTCCGAGATCTCGCCCAACACGGTGAGCATGTCGTCCGGTGCCTGGTTACCGACGAGCACGGTGTGCTTGACATCCACCTCTGATGCCGAGCGAAGCCGGGCGGAAGAGCGATCGATGAACGCCAGCGGCCGGGCGTAGAGTTTGCGGCGTTCAGCCATGCCGCTGAAGGTGCAGCACATGGGCATCGACACGCGGAAGCCTTCGTCCTCCAGGTGAATCGAATCGAAGGCAATCCTTACGCCCGACTGATCGCACTGCACCACAACCAGGTGGGGGGCGCGGGGATCGACGCGCAGTGAATTCGGATACGGCGTCTCTTCGTTGACCGTGCCGCTGCGCCGGGCAGGCGATACCCCCGATGCTCCCGCTGATGTGCCAACATCCGAAGCGATGGGCGTTGCGACGGGCTTCACCGCCGTCGCCGCAGCCGAGGCCGCAGCCGCGGAAGATTTCTCCGACTTCCCGCCGACGGACGGGGCCCCGGCATCATCCATTGCAGCCATGATGGTCGACATGCCCGCCGAGTTGCCATTGTCGTCATTGGGCGTGATCTTGACTTGGTCATCCGCACCCTTGGGAGGCTCCGCCTTGGCCTTGCCCTTGGTCGCCGCGGTCGAGGCACCGGCCGACTTCTCCGCGGGAGGCGGCGGCTTGCGCATGCCCACCTGTAGCTTGTCGTCCTGCCCGCCCGAGCGGTAGGCCGACAAACTCCCCACGCCGTCCCAGAATTTTTCCGTTTCCTGGCCCAGTTCCGCCAGGTCTTCCTCGATCCACGTCGAGATCGTTTCATCCACCAGATCTTCCGGCTTAGGCACGCGGAAAACCCGCTGACAATCCGGACACCGCGCACGGCGGCCCGAAGCGGTCTGAGGCACTCGCAACGGCTTACTGCAACCCGGGCAATGCACCTTCATGTCCATGACGTGATCCCCACTACGACGTGCCTTCCACCGGACCCCTCAAGCTTAACCCACAATCCGTCCTGCGGCAACGAAAATATACGCCAGAAATGCGATTCCTTCGCGACCCGGTCCCTGTCATTCTTCGTGCCCCGTTTCGTGCCCCGTTTCGTGCCATGCTTCTGCTTGGAGAAGCATGCTGCATAGCCCCTGATTCACGCGAGCCGGCATGTTTCTCCAAACAGAAGCATGGCACGACAGACCACGCCAGGAACTGCACCCGCTTACTTGCCCGCCTTCTTCACCGTCCGCTTCAAAGCCTTGATCTCCACCGGTGTCAGCGGCCGCCACCGCCCCGCGCCCAGCCCCTTGAGCCGGATCGGCCCCAGCGCCACGCGCTTGAGCCGGCGCACCTTGTAACCCAACTTCGCCATCAGTCGGCGAATCTCGCGGTTCTGCCCTTCGCGCAGCGTCACCGAAAGAATGGTCCGATCGCCCACTTCATCATGCTTGTATCCGAGGATGCGCACCTCCACCGCCTTGGCGCGCTTCACCTGCGACGATCGCCCCTTCGTCCCGCGATGGGCCAGCATCAGTCCCGCGCGAAGCTGCTCGAGCGCTTCCTCATCGACCCGCCCGCGCACCGAGACGTGATACTCCTTGGGCACTTCATAGCTCGGGTGCGTGAGCTGATGCGCCAGGTCGCCGTCGTTGGTCAGGAGGATCAAACCGGTCGACTCGGCATCGAGCCTGCCCACCGGAAACAGCCGGGGCTGCGCTTCACCAGGAGTCAGGACGGGCAGTTCGACCAGGTCCGTCACGTGACGCCGGCCCAGTTCATCCTTCGTGGTGGAGATCACATTGCGAGGCTTGTGCAGCAAAACGTAGACGTGGTCAGCCGCCCTGCTCTTCTTCGCTTCGCGGACGCGCTTGACGGGTTGACCATCCACCTCAATGCGGTCCTTCACCGGATCGACCCAGGCCGGCAGCGATTGCACGAGCTGGCCGTTGACCGTGACCGCGCCGTCTTCGATAAGCTGTTCACACGCCCGGCGGGAAGCGACGCCCGCCGTCGCCAACACCTTCTGCAACCGCTCGCCGCGCTTGGCGTCGGTGAAGGCATGGCTCTGCGTGCGGGACTTGGAACTGGAGCGGCGTCGGGTCATGATAGGATGGCGATCGTTTCTTCACGGGAATTGCCGATGAGCAGCACCATTCAATGCGACTGCGGGCAGACACTGCGGGTGCCGATTGAGTATAGCCGTCCTGCGTTAACCTGCCCACGCTGCGGCCAGCAGGTGCCCGTGGCAGTCGCCCGCGATGCCTTTGCCGACGGCACCTCTGCGCAGACCTGCGACGAGTGCGGCAACCTCTTCCCCCTCAGCCAGCTCAAGCGCGATGATGCCGGCTTCATCTGCCGCCGCTGCGCGACCCGCCTCGTTCAACAGGCCGCCGACCAGCGGGCCCTGATCGTGAAGCTGATCGTCGTCGCCTTCATCGCGACCTCAGCCACGGTGGGCTATTTTCTACTGACGCGCGAACGACCTGCGAACCCGAACGCCGCGCCGATCACTTCCAACAATCAGATCCCGCCGGAAGGCTCAACGACGGACATCCCTGAGGACACACCGACGGTCGTGCCGCCGCAATCAACGGAAATACCACCGGAAGTGGATCCCGCCAAGGATGCAAACGCGCGACCACCGACGCTGCCCGATTCCGTGCCGCCCGTGGCGAGAGTCGAATCGCTTTGGACCTACAACGACGTGCAGCGCATGGCGAGCGATCCGAAGGGCCGTGTGCTGGTGACCTATCGCCGCGAAGGCTCCGCGCTCGACCCGAATGCGACGCACGAACTGATGGCATGGGATGTTTTAACCGGGCAAAGGCTCGCGACGCTGGCGACCGACCTGCGCGTCGAGAGCCTGGCGGTTTCGCCCGATGGCAAGCATGCATTGGTGGCGGGCCGCGCCAAGCCTGTGGTCGAGATGCGTCTAATCAACTGTCACACCGGCGCGGTTCTCAAGCAGGAGAAAGTGCTCGAACCCTGGGGCGGCACGGGCTTCTCAGCCGACGGCAAGACCGCGTGGTGCCTCGGCCCCAAGGAAGGCATCCGCTACCTCCAGACCGCGACAGGCAGCGTGCAACTTTTTAAGGGCGTCGACATCAACTCCTATCACGCGGCCTTCTCGACCGCCCTTCCCATCGCCGCCCTCAAATGCAATTCCTCCAGCGGGCAGTGGATCGATGTTTACCAGCTCACCACGCGGCAAAGGCTCCATCGCCTTCAACCGCGCGAACCGATCGGCAGCGACACCCTCTCGCCCGATGGCGCCCTCGTCGCTATGGGCTTTCGCCGGCGCATCGATCTCTACGACGTCCGATCAGGCAACGTCCGCCGCACCCTCGAGCGCACCGGCTACACCAATGCACCCGAGCGACTGCTCATCTCGCCCGACAGCAGACGCGTGGTCGAAATCCCTTTCGGCGCCGATGGCAAACAGCCCGTCGTGTACAGCCTGACCGGTGAGCGCACGCAGACTGTGAACGTCAGCGCAGCCGACATGCTCTTCCTCGATGAACAGACCCTGCTCATCGCCGTCGAAGGCGGACCGCTGAAGAAAGTGCTTCTGAAGTAGTCGACTCGCTCCGCGCGATGACTACTTCGGCACATTCACCAGCGTGTAATACGCCGCCGGATGCAGCAGCCCTTCGCCCGCGGCGTTCTTCACGCCCGGCAGATGCAACTCATGCACATAGCCCGCGCGGAGCGGATCAATCGTCAGCCGCACACTCTTGCCGTCGCCGCTGACTGTCGCCTTGGTGACCGCGATCTTCATCTTGTCATCCTCCGGCCCGCCGTAGTTGGCGGCAAGCTTGTACGTGTAGCTCTCGCCGCGATAGGAGTTCACATCCTCCGCACTCGCCTTATCCACGGGCTGCGTGAAGGTGAGTTCAAAGCCGTCCACCTTGGCGCGCATCTCGTGAATCTCGAAAGGCACCTTGCCCGTATATACAAGGCGCTGCAACCCGTAGGGCGCGTTGCCGCGCCCGCCCCAGCCGCGATTGCTCATTCCGACGAACATCGACGCATCCGTCCCGAAGGCGACGCGAATGACGCCGCACTGAAAATCCTGGCGGAACGGAAAGGCTGCGCCCTGCCAGTGGCCGTCGATCTTTTCGAGGAACACGCGCATGACGGTCGCGTGATGCTGGTCGCCCACGAAGAGCTGACCGTCAAACGGGCCGAACTTGCCCTTGCTCGTGTCCCACGCCATGCCGCTGGGGCTCTTGCCCATCTTTTCATACGGGAACCACACAGCAGGCATCTTGAAGCTGGGAATCTTTGCCTTCAAATCCTTCATGTAGGTGCCGCTGGGCACATCCTTCACCTGCGGCCCTTTGATCGGATTGCCCGGCAGGTTGACCGAATCGAGGCCGTGCGGATGTCCGTGGAAATCGCCGAACTCGAGATGCGAGAGCTTCGAGGCGTTGCACCATTCGCCCTGATTGTCGGTGTAGAAAACGTCGCCGGCCGGGCTGGTCGCCACACCCGCGGGACTGCGCAGGCCGTTGGCCATGGGATGCATCTTGCCGGTTTTGGGATCGATGCGCACCGCCCAGCCGCGCCAGTGAGCCTTGCCGTAAGGCTCGCCGCCGAAGGGCTTATTCAGCGTGACCCAGAGGTAGCCGTCTTTGTCGGGCGTCGGACCGAAGCAGTATTCGTGATAGTTGCCGCTGATGGCCCAGTCATCATTGACGGTTTCAAAGACGTCAGCCACATCATCGCTGTTGGAGTCCTTGAGGCGCGAGAGTTCGCCGCGTTGGGCGACATAAATCCAGCCATCCGACTCGTACATGCCCAGCGGCTCAGCAAGGCCGAAGGTCCAGCGATTGAACTTCACCGTGCCTGGATCGGCGTAGGCGTTCTCGACGATGTACACCTCGCCGCGCCGCGTGCAGACCATCAACCGCCCATCCTTCATCGAAAGGATGCCGCTGACTTCCAGCACGATATTCTTAGGCACCGCCAGCGTGACGATCTTGTAGTAGTCATCCTCGCCAGGCGCGGCGTGCGCTGCTGAGGCGAGCGCCGCGATGATCATCCATGCACATATCACGAATCGTTTCATTTCATTTCCCTTGTGAATCACCAATCCATCCCCACTTCAAATTTCACTTCACCAGCCACGGAGACTTCAATCAGCAGGTCCATACTCTTGCCATCGTTCTTGCGGATCGACGCCTTCATGCCGGTGGGCAGCGCGAGTGTGAGCGTGAGTTTGCTATCGACGACATACACGCCCGCGCCCTTTTCGACGATGTCGCTGCCGGCAGCGGCGCGGAACAGGAGCGTGGTGCTCTTGTCACCGCTGAGCGAGAACCGGCGGACGATGCCTGTGCCGCCCTTGCTCAACTGCGGGGCCGCCTGTTCTTCGATGCGGATGCCTTCGAGCTCATACATGAAGATCGGCTGCTGCTTTTCATCGAGCTTGTAACCCTTAAATCGGCCGCCGAGGTTGCGATCGGTCTTCGCCGCCTTGGGCCAACTGTCTTTGGCATCGCTGGGCGTCGCGAAGGCGGGGCCGGCTGGAAGATCGATCGTGTCCACGCCTGCCGGCCCGGCGAAGCCACCCGCCCGGCCTTCCCACGTGCCCTTCGCATCGAAGAACTTGCCGCGCCATGCCTTGCCCATGCGCACCACGTTCGCATCGAACGCCACATGCACATTCTCCGGATAGCCCACCGCGATGGCCCGCGGGCTCATGTCGTTCATGAAGGTGCGGAAGACCACGGGCTCGCTGATCGGCGCGAGCTCGAACGCATCCTTCGGGTCCATCCCTTCGGGTCGGGGCATCGATCGGCCGAGGGACAAATAATTCCAGATCGCCGACTGCTGCTTGTTCACATCGCCGCCATAAACATCCTTGAACGGGCTTTTCCCTTCAGGCCAGAACGTGGGCATGCGGGTGTTCTTGTTGTAGGCGATCGGGTTATCGAGAAAGCGCATGAACCACTCGTACTTCACACGTGAATAGACGTTGGCCAGGTCCACCGCGGGCACACCCAGCGAAGGCAGGCCGGCCAGGTCGTGGCAGTTGATGCAGCCGAAGCCTTTCACGCCGGTGAGCTTGCGGCCGACATCGGCGATAGGGCCGGAAAGCTGCGGCTCGATCACGTTGTGCTTGAGCGAATCGACCTTGTCCAAGAGCGCGACGAGATGCCCCGCATTCGCCTTGCCGAACAGGGGCATGCGCGTGGCCATGTAGGGGCGGACGCGGCTGTTGTTCGTGGTGAGAAGATCGGTGATCGTTTCAGGACGCAGCTTGCCGCCGACGGACGTCAGCTTGGGCGGCAGCCGACCTTCATCGCCGAGTTCAGCCTGACCATTGATGCGGAAGTAAGCAGCGCGGCCGGCCTCGGGACCGCCGATGGCGTCACGCTCGTGACAGGCGTAACAGTTCAGCGCGGTGAGTGTGCGCGTGATCTTCGCTTTGTCATCATCGACTTTCCTGGCAAGCTGTTCACGGGCGGCGAGGGCGGCGCGAATGGCGTTGTTCTGCTGCTCACTCAGGTTGTATTTCGGATAGCCCTTACGGATGTTGTCACTGAGGCAACCTTCAGCCGACTCCACACTGATCGCGTCGAGCGGCTTGGATCGGCTCATCACCGGCAGCCGCTTGCCCGCTTCGAGTTGATGGCACGAGGCGCAGCGCAGCAGCGAGAACATGCGCGAGCCGAACGCAGCCTTTTGTTGATCGATCTTGAAATCTTCTCCTGCCAGAGGCTGCATCGATTTGCCACTGTGCGAAAGCACATCCGCGGGGATCGGCCCCTTCTTGATGTCCGGGCCCTGCCACGCCACGCTGAGTTCTTCCTGACCGGCGACTTCGGTGTAGCCGACCATGATGGCGTGATTACCTGCGGTAAGTTCGATGTTACCGCTCTTCTGATTCGCGGGCTTCACGCCGCCGTTGTCGACGAGTTTCTTGCCATCGATGTAGAGCCAGGAGCCGTCATCGCTGGTGGTGAAGAAGGTGTACTTGCCGGCCTTCTCGATGCGCAGCGTGCCGCTGAAACGAAGGGCAAAGCCGTCGCCGCGCTGGCGATGTTTCACGGAGATATCACTGGTCGAACCGCCGGCCTTGAGCGTGAGTTTGTCCCACGCCGGTTCATCGCCGGTGACGCCGCCTTCGTAATACTCGAAGCGAAGGCCGGCAACCTGCGACTCCTCGCCGCCGGTGAGCTGCTCGCGCAGGAGATACGCAGCAATCGCTTTCGCTTCTTCGGGAGAAAGGTCAATCGAAGGCATGCGCGCGGAAGGGCGCGTCTTCAAGGGATCCATCAGGAACGCGGCGAGGGCTTCGACCGTGGTCTTGTTGCCAAGCTTGCCGAGCGGAACAGAAGGATGCTTCACGTTCGCCGCGGCCTTCTTTTCATCCTCGACACCCCCGACACCGAAGGGATCAGGCTCGGCGACGGCTTGCGGGTTGAAGACAGCCGCGGCCTCCTGCGGCGAGTGACAGGCGACGCAGCCGACGCTGTGATAGAGATCACGCCCGCGCTGGATGAGGCTCAGATCACCGGGCGTTTTGCTCTTCTCCAGCGGCTTGCCCTGGGAGAGAAGGAAGTGCATGAGGTAGTCCACGGCACTGTCGCGCGAGCCGGCTTCGGAAGCGTGAAACAGGTTCGGCATCGTGGAGCCGGGCTTGGTTGCGTGAGGATCGGTGAGGTATTCGCGAAGCCACTGCGGGGTGACGCGCGAAGAAAGATCGCCCAGCAGCGGAGCTTGTTTGGAGGAGAGACGGGCGAGGGTTTCATCGTCAGCGGTATGACAGGCGACGCAGTTGAGCTCGGCGAGGAGGAGCTGGCCGTGTTCGATGCTGCCTTGTTTGAGATGCGCTTCGCCTGCAACAACCGGATGTTGTGACGCGGGGCGGTCGATGTGTTTGCCTGGATCAGCGGCGAGCAAGGGAGCGTGCGCGAAGACGCAAGCGGTAATGAAGGCGATCAGAACGAAAGGAACGCGATATCGATGCATTAAGAATCCTCACTTCAAAGCAGTGACACAGAGTGCCATTGCAACGGGCATGGTAGCGGGTTACGCGTGGGTGGCTGCAAGGATTTGCGGCAAGCGGCTACGGATGGGAGTCAACAATTCACGCGGGATGTCAGGATAACCGGTCTCGCCAGTATCCGGGACGCCTTCGATGATGCATCACGGCTACGACAAACGGAATGCCGGGATCGGGAAGGTAGATCACTGAAAATGGAAACCGGCGCAGAAGAAATCGCCTTGTCCCGTACTTGTGGGGCGACCAGCGATGGGGAGCATCTTCAATCTGGTCAAACGCGCGGTCCAACTCATCCTGAAAGTCAACCGCAACTTGCCAGTCCTCACTCTCGTACCACGCTCTTGCCTCCGCTGCCTCGGCCACTGCCTCCGGATGGAATTCAATCGCCACGACGTTTGACCTCCCCCGAGATGATGCGGCGAGCTTCGGCCCGCGGGATGCCTTTGACCTTCCCCGATTTCACTTCCTCCACGCGCCGCGCAATCTCAGCATCCCACGCCTCGTCCACTCCTTCATCCTCTCCTTCGTGCAAGCTCTCCAGCAACCTCCCTGCGAAGAACGCGCGATCCTTTTCCGGCAGTGCGAGCACTTCGTTCAATAAACGTGCGGCTTCATCTGACATGCGGATACCTTTCAGTTACCACCCTTTTAGTATAGCTCACTCCTTCACCTTCAGCCCCACCTTCTCCGCCCACGCGAACCACTTCTTCGTCAGGTCCGCTGCCTTGCCGGGTTCCTTCGCGGTGAGGTCTTCCGTTTCACAGCGATCGACCGCGAGGTTGTAGAGTTCCCATTTCTTAGGGCCGCTATCCCACACGACTTTCCAGTCTCCTTCGCGGAAGGCGCGGTTGCCGGCCCAGAACCAGCCGAGGCCGTCGAGACGTTCGACTTTGCCGCCGGACAGTATCGGCAGCAGGCTCCTGCCTTCGACGGGAATGATCTTCTTCCCGTTGTGCTCAGCCGGGTACTCCACGCCGGCCAGTTCAAGAAAGGTCGGGAGAAAATCGATGATGTGGCCCACTTCGCGCGTGATCGTGTTCGCCTTGATCTGCCCGGGCCACCACGCGATCAAAGGCGTACACGTGCCGCCTTCATGCACCCAGGATTTGTACCGGCGAAACGGCGCGTTCTGTGCCCAGCCCCAGGCCGGGCCGACCGCCACGTAATCATCCTTCGGCCCAGGGTTGCGCTTCTCCGGATCGCGGCCGCCCGGCTCCTCACTGCATCCACCGTTGTCGGAGAGAAAGAAGATCACGGTGTTGTCGAGTTCGCCGGTGTTGGTCAGCACTTCCAGCAGGCGGGCGATATTCTGATCGACGCTGTCAATCATCGCCGCGTACACCGCCATGCGATGGTCTTCGAATTCGTGATTCGCCTTCTCCCACGAGTAGGCCCGCGAATCTTCCTCGGAGAGCTTCCACGTGTCATCGGCGATGCCCATTTTCTTCTGCCGGTCGAAGCGGTCCTTGCGCATCTGATCCCAGCCCATCGTGAACTTGCCTTTGTACTTGGCGATGTCTGCCGGTTTCGCGTGCAGCGGGTAGTGCGGCGCGGTGTAGCACAGGTGCAGAAGGAAGGGTTCGCCGGTCTGATGAAAATGCTGAATCGCGGCAACGGAGTGATCGGTGAAAGCATCGGTCGTGTAGTAATCCTTGGGGAACTCCTTAATGAGTTGGTCGTTGAAACCAAACTTGCGAACCTTGCCGCCTTTGTAGGGCGGGTCGGGCTGGGATGGATCGAAGAAGTTGCAGCAGCCATCGAGCAGGCCGTAGTAGGTATCGAAGCCGCGCTTGTAAGGATGCGTGGTTTCACCGGAGCCCAGGTGCCATTTGCCGCTGAGGGCGGTCTGGTAGCCGGCCTTCTTCATGGCTTCGCCGAGGGTGACCATGTCGGTGCGCAGGTGGCCGCCGCTGCCGAAGCGTGGGAACAGGCCGGTGAGAATGCTGGCGCGGGTGGTGGTGCACTTGGCGTTGTTGTAGAAGGAGGTGAAGCGCATGCCTTCGCGCGCGAGCTTGTCGATGTTGGGCGTTTTGACTTCGCCGCCGTAGCAGCCGATGTCGGAGAAGCCCATGTCATCGACCATGATGAGGATGATGTTGGGGCGTAGGGGTTTTGATTCCGGCACGGCGGCAACGGCGGCACCGGCGAGCAGAAGGAACACGGCGAGCGAGTAGCGCAGCATGGGTGGCTCCCAAGGTGGACGGTTGAAATCATGGTAACGCGCGGCCAGCGATCACCGGCCTTCGCGAAGGCTTTCAAGTAGCCCGGCGAAATCGGCGGGAATCGCCGCGGCGACATCGATGCCTTCCAGTTGCAGCCGCGACGCATGCAACATCGGCCGATCCGCCCTGAGACTATCTGAATCCTGGGAACCATAGTGATGATCCCCCACCACCGGATGCCCCAGGTGCGCGAAGGTCGCGCGGATCTGATGCAGGAAACCGGTGCCCAGATCAATCTCCACCAGCGTGGCGTGCTTGAAGGTTTTCACCGCGCGCCAGGTGAGATCGCACAGGCGGACGCCGGGGCCTTCTGCATCGGATGCGTCGACGACGCGCACCTTCGCGGGCTTGTGCTGAGCGATGACGAGGTGCAGTTTTTCACTGCCCTTGCCGCGAAGCTTGCCATGCACGATCGCGCGGTAGAGCTTGGTCGTGCGATGCTTCTTGAAGGCTTTGCGAAGGCGTTCCCACGCGGCCTGCTTGGTGGCGAAAAGGAGCGTGCCGGTGGTTTCGACATCGAGGCGATGAATGACGCCGGAGCGGAGTGCGCCTTCGCCGACGCCGTGCATGTCGGGATAGCGAGCGATCAGGGCGTTGAGAACGGTATCGGTCTCACTCGCTGCCAGTGGATGCACCGGCTTGCCGGCCGGCTTGTTGACGACGAGCCAGCCTTCGTCGTCATCCTCAGCAAGGATTTCAATGTGAAGCTTTTCGTTTGGAACGGCGCGCTCTTCGCCGGGGCGATCGAACGATGTGATTTCGATCACCTGCCCCGCTGAAATCTTGTGGCCTTTGTGTTCGCGTTTGGCGATATGACCATCGACACTCACCGCGCCGGACTCCAGCAGGCGGTTCGTCTGCGAGAGGGACAACCAGAGCCGCTTGGCGATGAAGGCCTGCAAGCGCGTGCCGGTGTCTTTCTTTTCGACGGTGAATTGTTGTGGGGCGGATGCGGGCATCCACAGAGTTTAGCGGTGCGGCCGAGTTCGCGAGGCCCACGTGTCTTTCGGGTGCGGGAAAACGCCGGCGGAAAAGGTGGGCCTCGCGGACTCGGCCCGACCGCTAACCGCGGAAATCCTACTTTTCGCCGATGCACCAGATGTGCTTCGTGCCAACGAGAATCAGCTTGCCATCCACAACCGCCGGCGAGGCGTGGTTCGAGTCGCCCAGATCATTCTCCGCGAGCAGCTTGAACTCAGCGCCCGCCTGTACGACGAATGATTTCCCCGCGCTGGCGAAATAGATGCGCCCGTTCGCATCGGCGATGGGACTGATCCACGTGCTGCTGGTTTTCACGCGCGTGCTGTACGCTTCTTCGCCGGTCTTGGTGCTCCAGCAGCGCAGGACGCCGCCGGACACGAGCCGGTAGACGTGATCGCCCACGATGATGGGTGAGCCGATCGCTTCGCCGAGGTTGCCGGTGGTCCACTTGATGTGCGAAGCGGAGACATCGCCCGCGCCGGCGGGACTGACGGCTGTGCCCTTGCCACCGCGACCGCTGTCGAAGTAAACGATGCCATCGGCGAAGACGGGAGACGATGCTTCGCCGCCACCCTTGCACCACCAGCTGCGTTTGCCGTTGGAAGGATCGAGTGACTGCATGGCCGCACCGCCCTCGCCCATCGCCCCGGCCGCGACGAGAAGCTGCGGCTTACCGCTGACCTCAATCATCAGCGGCGTGCTGTGACCGAAGCCTGTCTCAGGCAGCGGCGTCTGCCATTTCACTTCGCCGGTCCTGGTGTCATAGGCGATAAGTTTCGAGTCCTGTTTCTTCGCCATCAGGCAGGCGAAGAGCAGCGTGTCTTTATAGAGCAGCGGGCTGGTGCCGATGGTGACGTCGAAGGTGTAAGGCACGATCTCCTTGCGCCAGACTTCGTTGCCCTCGTAGTCGAGCGCGGCAATTACGCTCGAACCGAATACCACGTAGACATGTTTGCCATCGGTGCAGGGTGTGGGGCCCGCGTAGCCGCCGCCGGGACCGGAGCGAAAGTCGTTGCGTTTCCATGGGCCGGACTTCACCTGTTTCTGCCAGAGCTGTGAACCATCCTTCGCGCTGTAGCAGGTGATGTAGTGATCGGGAATGACCTCTTTGCGGTCCTTCACATCATCATGCCAGAACACGGTGCAGACGAAGATGCGATCGCCCCAGACGATCGGGCTGGCGTGGCCTTCGCCTTTGAGCGGGGATTTCCAGAAGACGTTCTTGTTGTCGGGGCCGCCCCACAGAAGGGGGAGGTTTTTCTCGCTGCTGTAGCCCTGTCCGGAAGGCCCGCGGAACTGAGGCCAGTTGTCGCCGGGGGCGGCGCTGGCGGAGGCGAAGGCGCAAGCGACGACGAGGCATGAACTGAAAAAGGCGAGTTTTCTCACGTCGAACTCCTGTTCAAACATTGGACCACGGATAACACGGATGGCACAGATCGAGAAAACCAATCCAGATCTTTCTCTAATATCAGTGCTATCCGTGTTATCCGTGGTTGAACTCCTACCGTTCAAACTTAAACGTCGGATTACCCATCGTCGAAGCGTAGAAAAGATCGTTCACCGGGTCCCACGCGTAGTTGTGGCCGACGAGGCCGACGCCGAATTTATCCGGCAGCGGCGCAGCCTTCGTCCACGTCTTGCCGCCGTCCTTCGATTCGTGAAAACCGTCCTTCGTCACGACGACCATGTGTGAATCGGTCTTGCCGAAGTGTGGGCCGAAGACGGCTTTGATGTCGGAGAGCAGCGACCAAGTCTCACCTTTGTCCTTGCTGGTGATGATGCCCTTATCAGTACACCAGTAGCCAATCGAATTCCGCAGCGTCATGGTCGGGGCGGCGAGCTTGATGTTTGCCAGATCTCCTTTCAGCGCGACCGGCTTCCAGTTCTGCCCCGCGTCGGTGCTGCGCCACAGGCCTTCGCCGCGCGAGGCGAGCAGGGCTTTGGCGTCGAACATGCCCAGGGCGACGTTGTTCTGGTTGCCCTTGGTGGGGGCGAGTTTGGTGAGGTTGGTCCAGGTTTGACCGGCATCGGTGGTGAGGCAGAGGACGCCGCCCGCTTCGTGGCGCAGGGCGAGCATGGTCTTGCCGGTGTCGTGCCAGTCGACCATGCCATAGTCGAGGTGATTGGTTTTCCACGCGTTCCACGTTTTGCCTGCGTCGTCGGTCGAAGTACAGGCACCGTAGATCATGAAACAGGCGAGTCGCTTGCCTGCCGGGTCGAAGCTGAGGGCGTAGCCGGTTTCCGTGCGCCCGCCGATCTTGCCGCCATCGACGCGGGCGAAGGTCTTGCCGTGATCGCTGCTTTTCCACAGACCCTGATCGCAGACGACCATGTAGACCTCGCCGGTGGTTGGATCGACGGTGACGCCCGCGGTCAGGCCGGGGTAGCCGATTTTCTTGCCGTCTTTGGCGAGTTGGTCGGTGACGGAGTCGGAGATGTTGACCCAGGTGTTCTTCTGGGCGAAGGCGGGCACGGCGAACAGCGCGAGGCCGGCTGCCAAGAGCAGCGAGCGGCGAACAAAAGATTGGAACATGGTTGTCTCCGTGGAACCCGAGCCAAAAGCGCGGACGCTCGGACATTATGACGGATGAAGGGTGAGTTACCTACGGGTGAATCGCAAAGGTGGACCTTCGGTCCTACCGCTAAACGGAATAGCAGTCCTCCCCACTTCTTCTATAATGCCGCTCCAATGCCCAGCCTTCCCCCCGCCAAACTCGCACTTGCCGACGGCAGCGTCTTCCGCGGCCACGCCTTCGGTGATCCCCGCCCCAAGTCCATCGATGGCGAGGTGTGCTTCAACACCTCGCTCTCCGGCTATCAGGAAATCCTCACCGATCCTTCTTATGCCGGCCAGATCGTGACCATGACCTACCCGCTGATCGGGAACTATGGCGTGAACGATATGGACCCCGAGTCCCGCGGCATCTTCGCCCGCGGCTTCGTCGTCCGCGAACTGGCCCACCGCGCCAGCAACTACCGCAGCGATCATTCCCTCGAAGACTGGCTCGCCAAGCACGGCGTCACGGGCATCACCGGCATCGACACCCGGGCCCTGACCCGCAAGCTGCGCATCACCGGCGCGATGAACGGCGTCCTCTCCAATGAAGATCGCGGCGACAGCGAACTCGTCGATCAGGCCAAGGCATCCAAAGGTCTCAACGGCATCAATCTCGCCGCCCAGGTCGCGCGCAAGGAAGCCTTGCGGTGGGATGAGGATCTTGGCCAGTGGTCGCCGATCCAGGGCGTCGTGCCCGCGCCGGAGAAAAAGTTCAACGTCGTCGCCATCGACTGCGGCGCGAAGCTCAACATTCTCCGCAATCTCACCAGCAGCGGCTGCAACGTCACCGTCCTGCCTTACAACGCGACGCCGCAGCAGATCGCCGAGCACAAGCCCGATGGCCTGTTTCTTTCCAACGGCCCGGGCGATCCGGCCGAGGTGAAGGAAACCATCGCCACCGCTCGCGCCATGATCGGCAGGCTGCCCATCTTCGGCATCTGCCTCGGCCATCAGATGCTCGCCCTGGGCATGGGCGCGACCACCTACAAACTCAAGTTCGGCCACCGCGGCGGCAACCAGCCTGTGCAGAACCTGGGCACCAGAAAGGTCGAAATCACCAGCCAGAATCACGGCTACGCGGTCGATGTGGACTCGCTGAAAAAGGTCGGCGGCGAAGCGACGCACATCAACCTGAACGACCAGACACTCGAAGGCTTCCGACACGCGAGTGAGCCTGTCTTCGCGGTGCAGTATCACCCGGAAGCAGCACCCGGTCCGCATGACTCGCGGTATCTCTTCGACTGTTTCATGGAGATGATCGCGACGGGCGCAAGTCCCACGGCTGATCAGATGGATGTCGCGCAGCGGCGACGGAACCTGCTCGTCGCGACGGCGTGAGCATCACCCTTTGGAAATTTTTCATTGGCTGCACACTTCACGATTGTGCCGATGTGACTATCATTGACCTCGCGTCGCGTCCCGCTCCCGTTGCCCCACGGCCGGTTGATCGAATCGCCAGTCGCATGGAGGTGCCCTGATGAGTACAACAGTCAAGGACAAGCCCGCCGCCGATGCAGGGAAGCCCGCTGCGAAATCCGAACCGAACAAAGGCAACGGCAACGGTGACGCGGCGAGTCAGCCGCCGGCATGGAGCGTGAAGGAATCGGCTGATCTTTACGGCATCGAGCGCTGGGGGCAGGATTATTTTTCCATCAACGCCGAGGGACATGTCCTGGTCCATCCGACGTGCGATCCCACTCGATCGATCGACCTGAAACAACTCGTCGATGAACTCCAGCAGCGCGATCTGGCCGCCCCCCTGCTCATCCGCTTCAACGATCTGATCCAGCATCGCGCCAAAGAGATTCACAGCGTCTTCACCAGGGCAATGACCGAGTGCGATTACAAAGGCCAGTACTGCTGCGTCTATCCGATCAAGGTGAACCAGCAGCGGCACGTGGTCGAGCAGGTGCTCGAAGCGGGTCGGCAGTTCAACTTCGGACTCGAAGCGGGAAGTAAGCCCGAGCTGCTCGCAGTGATGGCGCTGGTGAAGGATGACACGACGCCGATCATCTGCAACGGGTTCAAGGATGATGAGTTCATCGAAGCGGTGATCCTCGCGGCGAAGATCGGCAAGAACATTATTCCCGTCGTGGAGAAGTTCAACGAGCTGAAGCTGATCACCAAGTACGCCAAGCTGCACAATGTGCGCCCGGCGATCGGCCTGCGCATCAAGCTGGCGGCCCGCGGCGCGGGGCGATGGGAGAGCTCGGGCGGTGATCGCTCCAAATTCGGCCTGTTTTTCAGCGAAGTCATCGATGCTGTCAGCTTCCTGCGCGACGCGGAGATGCTCGACTGCCTCAAGCTCCTGCACTTTCACCTGGGCAGCCAGATCAACAACATCCGCAATGTGAAGAGCGCGATCATCGAACTGGCGCGCGTCTACGTGGAGCTGCAAAGGGCCGGCGCGACCGGGCTGCGCTATCTCGATGTCGGCGGCGGGCTGGGCGTCGATTACGACGGCTCCAAGAGCTCCAACAGCGCGAGCATCAACTACTCCCTCCAGGAATACGCCAACGATGTCGTGTTCCACGTCAAGGAAGTGTGCGACTCGGCGGAGATCGCCCATCCGACGATCATCAGCGAATCCGGCAGGGCCCTGGTTGCCTATCACAGCGTGCTCGTTTTCAGCGTCATGGGCTCCACAGGCTTCGACCGCTTCGAAGTGCCCGAACACATGACCAAGGAAGCCCGCAAAAAAACGCCCAAGCCCATCGTCAATCTCTTTGACGCCTATCACGGCCTGAGCGACTCCAACTTTGAAGAGAGCTATCACGACGCCCTGCTCGCGCGCGATGAAACGCAGAACCTGTTCAACCTCGGCTACTGCAACCTCGAACAGCGCGGCATGGCGGAAC
Organism: Phycisphaeraceae bacterium; assembly: GCA_040902585.1. Taxonomy (GTDB): domain Bacteria; phylum Planctomycetota; class Phycisphaerae; order Phycisphaerales; family Phycisphaeraceae; genus JBBDXA01. Next base: position 29,507 of record JBBDXA010000040.1, on the reverse strand, counting down.
GGCTCTTCTTCGCCACCTGCTCAAAGGTATTGGAAATCGTCCGCAAGCTGGAGGAGCCGCCCGCCGAATTTGAAGGGCTGGAAACGATGCTCGCCCGCATCTTCTTCTGCAACTTTTCCATCTTCCAGTCGCTGCCGGACTGCTGGGCGATCGATCAGCTCTTCCCGATCATGCCGATCCATCGCCTCGCGGAGAAGCCGGTGCATCGCGGCATCCTGGCCGACGTCTCCTGCGATTCGGATGGCAAGATCGACAGCTTCATCGACAACCGCAAGACCAAGCCGCTCTTGGATCTTCATCATCACACCGGCGAAGATTATTTCCTCGGCGCGTTCCTCGTCGGGGCGTACCAGGAAATCCTGGGCGACCTGCACAATCTCTTCGGCGACACCAACGCGGTCCACGTGAGCCTGACGGAAGATGGCGACTGGGAGATCGATGATGTGGTGGAAGGCGACACGGTGCGCGAGGTGCTGCACTACGTGCAGTTCAGCGCGGACGACCTGAAGCGCGACATGCGCAAACGCGTGGAACACGCCCTGCGCGACAAGAAACTGACGCTGGAGGAGAGCCGGTTGTTCTTGAAGTTTTATGAAAGCGGGCTGGAAGGATACACGTACCTCGAGTAGTCCGGCCGCTTGCGGCTTAGCGCTCCCCGCCGCTTGCGGCGTAGCAACCGTACTCCGTGAGCATCCACGTCGCCATCATGATGCGGCCTTACCTTCAGATGATTCTCGACGGTCGCAAGGCCATCGAGAGTCGGCTGACCGTGCGCCCGCTGGTGCCGTTCAACGTGATCAAACCCGGCGAGCGCATTTTCTTCAAGGCATCGTCCGGGCCGTTTATGGCGACGGCGATCGCGGAGGAGATTTTTTTCTTCGATGCGCTGACACCGGCGAAGGTCGCGGCCCTTCACAAGCGGTTCAACAAGGAAGTCTGCGGTGATGCCCAGTTCTGGGAATGGAAGAAGGACAGCAAGTATGCGACGTTCACGCGCCTGACAAAGGTGCAGCCGATCAGTGTCGGGCCGCGGATGGCGCCTTCGAATGGGCCCGCGTGGTTCGTGTTGCCGGATGAGGCCGCCCCGCCGGTGCCGGTGATGTTTGAAGTCATGCTCACGGCCGGGGCCTTGAAGAATCATTACCTGCGCATCGCGAAGAAGACGCATGAGTTCGCCGCGCGGCACTACGGCGGCAAGACGCAGGCGGAGGCGGGCGAGCCGATCACGCTGATCCTGCCCGACGGCGGGACGGTCGCGACGGACATCGTGAGCAATCACATGCTGCGCTGGCGCGGGTGGAAGGATGTGTATGCCGCGGCGAGCGCGAAGGCGGGCGATGTCGTGCGTTTTGTTCAGGTGGATGAACGGCGATATCGTGTGACCCTGGTTAGCGGTCGGGCCGAGTCTTCGAGGCCCACCCGTTCCTGAACCCGCGGCACAGGTGGGCCTCGCGGACTCGGC
>JBBDXA010000040.1:0-28035 GCA_040902585.1 Phycisphaeraceae bacterium | reverse complement strand
CCCCCCCCACCGCTAAACGATCAATCGGTTCCTCAGAGCCGCCGCCGAGACATCATGGCGAAACCGCTGCACATCCAAACATTTGTTTCCGCCGATGAACTCATCGCGATGATCGCCCGCGCCAAGCGCGAGGACATGGGCGAGATCGATCGCGACATCAGCAGTCTGGTTTTCATTCCTGAAGATCGGCCTTGCGTCGCGGTGATGCATTCGCGCAGGGCGGGCGTGCTTGCCGGGGCCGGCCTGTTTCCGCTCATCGCACCGGCTTTCGATCCGGCCATCACAATTGAATCACGCAAAGAAGACGGCGACGCACTCAATCCGCGAGACACGATCGCCACCTTCAAAGGCCCGCTCCGCAGTGTGCTGGCGATGGAGCGCATCGCGCTGAACTTCGCCACGCACCTGTCCGGTATCGCCACGCTCACTGCCGCCTTCGTCGCAGCCGTCGCCGGCACGAAAGCGAAAATCTGCGACACGCGAAAGACCATCCCCGGCCTGCGCGGGCTGGAGAAATATGCCGTCGCCTGCGGCGGGGGATGCAACCATCGCATCGGGCTGTTTGATGCCGTGCTGGTGAAGGACAATCACATCGCGCACGTGCCGGCTGGACAACTTGCGAGCGCTTTGAGCGAGGCGATCAGCAAGGCCCGCGCGATGCGGCCGCCGCCGACATTCATCGAAGTGGAAGTTGATACGCTCGATCAACTCAACGTCGTGCTCGGCTGCGATGTGGACATCATCCTGCTGGACAACATGACCCCCAGCCAGTTGCAGCAGGCGGTGATGCTGCGCGATCGCGTCGCGCCGAAGGTTGAACTCGAAGCCAGCGGCGGCGTGAACCTCTCCACCGTGCGCGCGATCGCGGAAACAGGCGTCGATCGCATCTCCGTCGGTGCCCTGACGCACTCGGCTCCCGCGCTGGACCTGGGGCTGGATATCGAGTGAATTTGAACAAACACCTCAAGCCCGATGGCGAGTCCGCGAGCCGTCGGGGTATTCTCTTCGCGCGAATGAATCACCCCCCCTGCGTTACCCCGACGGCTCGGCCGCCCTCGCCATCGGGCTTGGATGAATTGATTCAAACACATGACCGCCCCGCTCTTTGATCCCGCGATACTCGATGACCTGCTCCGCGCGACTTCGCCCCAGCCGCTCGCGGCTTCGCACGCCGCTACACTGCGCGACCTCGGCTGCGAACTCGATGAGCCTTCCCCTGATCTTTTCACCCTTCGCCGCACCGCGCTCAGCGTCTGGTCCGACTATCTCGCGTGGAAGTGTCCGCTGCCGCAGCGCGAGCGCATCATCGAAGTCTTCCGCGCCACCACCAGCACGCAGGACAGCATCCGTCGCCTGATCGAAGCCGAAGGCTCCCGCGCACACGGCGCGCTGGTCATCGCTGATGAACAGACCGCCGGCCGGGGCCGGCTGGGGCGCTCGTGGCAGGCGCCGCCGGGGCGTGCGGCGCTCGTCAGCCGGGCGGTCGTTTCGGAGAACGCGGACGCAATCAAGGCGGAGCATCTGGCGGTCGCCGGTGCCGGGGCGGGGGCGACGGCCCTGACGCAGGCAGTGCTCCCGAAACGCCTGAACATTCGCATCAAGTGGCCCAACGACATCGTCATCGACGGGCGCAAGCTCGCAGGCATTCTCATCGAAACGCTGCCCTCGCGCGGCGCGGCGATCATCGGCATCGGCGTGAATGTCGCACTGACCCGCGACCAGCTTCCCGAGGAACTCAAACCCCGCGCCACCAGTCTGGCCATGCTCGGCTGCGAGGTGGATCGCCTGCTCGTCCTCTCCCATCTGGTCGCCGCTCTCGACGGCGCGCTGCGAAGCGAAACCGATCCCGACTGGCTCATCCGACAGTGGCGAGCGTTCAACGTGTTCTCGCCCGACCGGATCGTCACGTTCCGTCACAACGGCGAAACGATCCGCGGCAGCGTGATGGATCTGGACGCCACGCGCGGCCTGATCGTGCGCACGCAGGACGGCCAAATCACGCAGCTGCCGGCTGCGAGTACGTCGGTTGTTACTGAGTGAATCATTTCGTCTGGGGTGCCATGGGTAAGCGAAGTCCGCGGAGCTTACCCGTGCGTTGTCCTGAGGCTGCCCTTCGCACGGGTATGCTCGAAGACTCGCATACCCATGGCACCCAGAACATTCGACGCCGCCGCTTCCGCTTTGCGCCTCTGCGCCTTTGCGTGAGATGTTGCTTGCTTACATCATCGCCGCGAGCACGGCCTCTTCCACGCGCTTGACGATCGCATTGAGATCATCATCGATCTTCGCGCCGGCCGCGCGGGCGTGACCGCCGCCGCCGAACTGAGCCGCGAAGTCGGCCACGTTTACCGCATCCGGCCCCGGCTTGCTGCGGAAGGAAAGGCGAACCGCGGGCCTGGGCTCCTTGCCCTCATGCCACGGCGGCTGGGAGATCATCACCACCATTTTCACCGACTCAACCGCCTGCGGCATATCGACGAATCGCTCCGTCTCTTCCGCCAGCGCGCCGGTCTGCGTGAAGTCTTCCGCGCGCAGCGACATGATCGCCGCGGTGTTGTTCGCGAGCAGCTTCAGGCTTTGCAGGGCGCGGATTTGAAGGGCGAGCTTCTCCGGCCGCTCGCTCTGTTCAAGCCGGGCGTAGAGATTTGCGTGATCGATCCCCGCGCGGATCAGCCTGGCCGCGAGGACGTGCGTCGCCGCGTTGGTGTTGGAAAATTTGAACCAGCCTGTGTCCGACGAGATGCCGGCGAAAAGTGATTCGCTTACCGTCGGATCACACAGAAGTCTGTTCGGCTCGCCGTCAATCGCGCAGACCGCGCCGCCGGTAGCGATGCCTTCGATTTCATCGAGCACATCGGCAATGACGCCCGCACAGGCTGCGGCCTTGGAGTCGATGTACATGTGCCTGGCAGGAAGGTCGCCGCTTAAGTGATGATCGAGAATGAGCGTGCGATCGAGGCGCGATTCGATAATGGAACGCATCGGCGAAACCTGGGCCCACGCGCCGGTATCGACCACCACAATCAGGTCCGGCTCGCCGACCTCGACACTCTCGTTGAACTCCTTGACCACTTCCATCCCGCGCAGGCATTTGAAGCCCGGCAGGATCGGCCCCATCAGCCAGGCATCGACCTTCGTCCGCGGCCGCCATTGCAGGAGGGCCGCCTTCAAGGCCGCGACGGAGCCGAAGGCATCGCCATCGGGCTTGGTATGCGTGGTGATGATGATGTGCCGCGCCTCGCCCAAAAGGCGGGCGGCGTCGGCGAGCGTGATGTTGGACCGATAATCCATCAATCAGGGAACCTGCGAAAGTACCGTGCTTTGTATGTCGGCCATCGCGGCGATGCGCTCCACTGCGCGCCCGTGACATGCAGCCTCTTCACCCAGCCTGCGGGCCGATCATCCGTTCGATGCCGCTGACATTGCCGATCGTAGCGTCTGTAACTCATTCACGTCGCGCAACCGGCGGACAGCCGCCACATCGCGATGCAACTGTGCTTGCAACTCTTCGACCCCCGCGAACGGCCGCTGCTCACGCAGCCAGCGACAAAACCGCAGCGTCAAAGGCCTGGCGTAAAGGTCGGCATCATAATCGAGCAGGCACGCCTCGATCACCCGCAGCTTCCCGGCGAAGGTCGGCTTCATGCCCACGCTGATCGCCGCGGCAATTTCCTTGCCATCAGGCAGTACCGCCAGCCCCGCGTACACGCCATCGCCCGGCAGCGCGCGATCGCTGATCATCGCCATGTCGAGGTTCGCTGTGGGGATGCCGATGGTCCGCCCGCGCTGCTCGCCGCGCACCACCGGGGCCGTGAGCGAATACCACCGGCCAAGGCACAGCCCCGCATCCATCACCCGCCCGTGCGCCAGCAGCCAGCGGATGAGCGAACTGCGCACCGGCGCGATCAGGTGATCGCTCAGCGCCGCTTCCTGTGCTTCGACGATGATGACTTCAAATCCGTGTGACCGGCCAAGCGATTCGAGCAGCGAAAGATCGCCGCCGCGCCCTTTGCCGAAGCGAAAATCGCGCCCTTCCACAAACGCCACGGGCTGATGCGCTTCGCAAACCTGCGCGATGAAGGCCTGCGGTGCGAGGCTCAACAGTTCCTTCGTCGGCTCCAGCACCACCACTTCATCCGCGCCGCCTTCGCGCAGCAGTTCAATTTTCTCAGGTCGACTCGTGAGCCGCGGCGGCGCAGCATCGGGGCGCAGGACCGTGGCCGGATGCGGATCGAACGTAAGCACCTTCACACTCGCCCCGCGCCCTTGCGCCAGGCTTCGCGCGCAGGAGAGAATCGCCCGGTGTCCCAGGTGAACGCCGTCAAAATTCCCGATGGTGACCACGCAAGGCTGCGGCATGTCGGAAGGATAGGTGAGGAGAGTGAAAAGTGAAACGTGAAAAGTGAAAGACAAACGGTTAGCGGTCGGGCCGAGTCCGCGAGGCCCACCCGTCCCCCGGTCCCCCGTCGCCTTCAACGCAACATGACCCTTACCGCGTCAGCGCATACGCCAGCAGATTCGCATTGATCAGGCTCGCGTCGCGCAGCTCGTTGCCGCCGCAGCAGCAGCATCCGCCGCCGGCGTTGCCCGTGTCGTTCAGACCCAGCGGCGTGTAGACCAGCAGCACCTTGCCCTCGCGCTCAAGCACGTAGAGTACCGGGTCATCCGTTACCTTCTTGGGCACAAGATGATCGATGTCGTAGATCGTGTGAAACATCGGATGCTTCGCGTCAGCCTTGCTCAGCTTCGCATCGGGAAACAGTTCCTTCAGGGCCGCCTCGAAGCTGAGCGACCAGGCCGCGTTGGAGCAGCCCGCCGAGGCCAGCACGAAGCCGCCGCGGTTGACGTAGTCCTTGAAGTTTTTTTTCTCCTTGTCGCCGAGGCTGAACGAACCTTCACCGGAGAAGATGACGAACGGGTAGCTGAACATGTCTTCACTGGCGAGATCGACCGTGAGAAGCGTGCGATGGACTTTGATGCTGGTCTGCCGGGCGACGGTTGCGAGAAAGCCCTCGGCGAAACAGACGGTGGTCTTGCCGTTGGCGTAGGTGAGTTTCGCGACGCGCACTTCGCCGGGTTGCGGTGGCTGTGGCGCGGCCTTCTTCTCGTCTTCCTCGCCAAGCGAAAGCGGGACGATGGAAGCAACAACGACAGCCAGCGCAAACAGGATTGCGCGGCGTGAACTCATGGGATGATGGTTAGCATTCATCGGATGTCCTTCCGCTTGGCTTGCTGTTGGCCGCAGGTCGTTCGCACGAGTCTCCTCGCGGTAAAACCTGGTCGAGCCGTGGCACCCAATTCCTAACGCACGACTCAGGACCAGGGACTTACTTCGCATCCTTCGCGACCCGTTGAAAATATCGGGCCACCAGTTCGCGGTACTGCATCGGCACGTGTCGCAACCGGGCATCGGAGGTATCGACCTGCGTGCCGCCCTGCGACTCTGCATCATAGGAGCCGCGCGGGTCGGGGGAGGCGAGCACGGTGGGCACGAGGTTGCCGCCCTGTTTGGTGATGCCGCCCAACAGATCCGCCAGTTGCGACACGCCGCCGCGCAGCGAATCCAAATCCTTCGCAGCCGCCTCCTCCATCGCGCCCGCCTGCTGCGACGCCTGCAAATTCGAAGACACCGGCGTGCCCTTCACATTCGGCAGATTGAGCTGCTTCAACTTGTCCGCCAGCTCGCCCAATGCCTTGGTCAGCGTCGCATCCTCGCTCAGCGAACCGTCCTTGGACTGCATCAGATTCTTCAGGAGATCTTCCAGCGACTGACTTCGACCCGTGAATCGCTCCAGGTCCTGCTGCAATTCTTCAAGCTGTTTGCGCAGCCAGTCAGGCACCGGCTCGCCGGGCGGCAGGCCTTGCAGACGGGCTTTGAGTTCAGCGGCGCGCTCGCGGATGCGCTCGCTCATCTGCGCCAATGCGCTTGCCTTGGCCGCGGCCTCGCGCTGCGGACTGGCGGAGGAGCCGGCGTCTTCCACCGGCTCATTCACGCGCGGCACGGTGGCGGGCGGAGCGCCGACGGCGATGCTCGTTCGCTTGGATCGCCCCGTCGGCGCCTCGATATGAAACGTCGTCGCCTTGGCAAGCCCTTGCAGTCGCCGTTCCATCACAAGGCGATCCGCATCACGCATCACTTCGCGCATCGGCAGGCGTCGCACCGGGTCGCCCGCTTCATCCAGCTCCACCAGTTCCGCGCTTGCAGGCAGCTTGCCGGTGAGCGTGACGCGCACCGTCGCATCGCTGCCATAGAGCACTTCCACTTCAGGCGTCACCGTCACCGCGAACTGCGTCAAGCTGAACGGCGGATAATCACCCCACGGCAGAATCACCCGCGCCAGCCCGCCCAGCGGCAGGCGCGGAATGAAAGTGAAAAGCAACACCCACGCCGCCAATAGCGGCAGGAGCCAGAGGAATCGCGAGCGCAGCATCGCATGGCTCACGAGCCGGGCGCGGTCCGCCTTGGCCAAGGCTTCTTCGCCGCGCGACACGCTGCGCTGCGCGAGAGTGACCGCAAGCGCCGAATGCGATGACGAAGCGAAGTCGGCAAGGCACACGGCATTGGTCAGACGATTGCCTGCGATGGCCGCGCGCTCTTCGATGGACCTGGCCAGTCGCGTCCAGCGCAGCATTGACCATCCTTCGCGCGGGCGAAAGGCAAGCACAATGAAGAGCAAGAGCGCCACACCCAGCGCCAGCCGGAGCCACGCGGTCATGGGAATCCACGCATCCAGCAGGACGATCACCAGCAACATCGCCGTCAGGATGCTGACCTCGCGCAGGAGTCGGGCCGCGCCGTCGATCACGCTCTGCTTCCGGGCGATCGCGGCGAACCGCGCGACGAAGCCTTCACGCTTCGCTTCGACGCCGCGGGTCAACATGGCTTCATTCAAGCTCATAGCAATCCGTTCCGCCGACGGGTGAACCACTCGATACCCAATAGTAGAAGGATACCCGCCAGCACCGCCGGCTCCGCAAAGGCCCACTCCTCGCGCTGGTCGCTGCGGCGGGCCTGCTGCACGCTTTCCAGCATGGAAAACAGCTCTTCGCGCTGTGAAAGATCGAGGCACTTGCCGCCCGTCGCCTCCGACATGGCGTGCAGAACCTGCGGGCGGGCCGAGGGGTCGAGCTTCTCCAGCGACTGATCGTAAACGGCGAGGCGCGATTCGAGCCGCGCGGGCGTCATGCCCGGTGCATCGAGCTCAACGCGATGCACACCCGCCTGCTGCGGACGAAGGCTGGCGCGATACTCAGCTGACTGTTCGCTCGACTGCACCAGCGCGATGGTCTGCGCGCTGCCATCGGGCGCGATGAGCCTGAGCACCGGCTTGAAGCCCGGCTCAGCGTAGCGCGTCGCAACCGTCACGCTCACCGCTTCGCCCGCATCACCCGGTTCCGTCGTGAGCCGACTCATCTGCATCGACACGCTCTGGCCCGGCAAAAACTCGCCGCCCGTTGCCAGCCAGCGGATCGTGCGCGACCAGAACACCTGGAACACCGAATCCATTTCGCTCAGCCGGCTGGGCAGGAGGGCCCAGCGCCACAGGCCGTCGGTCATCACCGCGAGCACCTTGCCCTTGCCGGCGTTGACGTGCGCGATAGCCGCCATGCCGGGCGTCTGAGGCGTGTTGTTGCCGTCGCGCGGCTTCTGCCTGAGCAACACGATCGTCGCAGCCTTCTCCTTCTTCACCTGCGTCGCGGCGATCATGTCCGGCAGGCGGGTTACGATCGCATCCAGCGGCGCGGGCTGATCAAAGCGAAGGAGAGGATCGATGCGCCCCGCCTGAGTCAGTTCGAGTGACAATGAACGCAGCACTTCGCTGCCCCACTCCACAGGTTCAACTTTCGAGAGAATCACTTGAGCCGCGCGGCCTTCATCGGTCGTGTCGTCGAACGCTCTGCCGCGGGCGAGGATGAGCGAGCCGCCGCGCTCTTGGACGAAGTCAACGAGAAGCTGTGCGCGGGCACCGGCGAAGAACGCCTCAGCCCCTTTGCCGAGGATGATCACATCGAATTGATTCAACTGCTCGCGGGTCAGGTGAGTTGCGTCGGCAGCGGCAAACGCCGGCCCGCCTTCGCGCTCCCCGCCGGTGTGATGTACGGTGATCGTGCGTTCAGACCCCAGGGCGTAGACCGCAGTGAGATCGACCTGCGCATCCTCGGCCAGCACCTTCGCCAGGTATCGCGTATCCCAGTACGGCTGCCCTTCAAATAGAGCCACGCGAATGTGCTCGCGCTGCACCTGCACAAAAGCAAATCGCTGATTGTTCTCCGTGACCCGCTCGCCTTCGATCGGCTGGGCCACCACGCGATAGGCATGCAACACCGGCTGCTCCAGTTGAGCCGCGCCGGATGCAGGCGTGATGCGGAAGCGCAATCGCTGCGAAGGCTCATCGCCCAGCGTGATGCGCTGCGAATCGATCCGTTCATCCTCGTGATACAGCTCGACCTGCACCGCCTGACCCGAGAAGCCTACGTGCGAGACCGTCGCGTTCAGATGCGTGGATTGGCCGGGAAAGAGCGAATCCGCATCGGCCCAGACGGTCACGGCCAGATCAGGCACGCTCGCCCCGCTGCCCACGGGTACGCCGAAGATCGTCCAGCCTTCGCGCTGAAGTTGCTCAATAGCAGCGGGGTCCGCGGCGCGGCGAGTGTCGTGCCCATCGGACAGGATCACGAGCAGACCTGGCGATGCATCGGAAGCGAGTCGCGTCGCCTGCAAAGCGGCGGCGAAGAGATCGGTATGGCGACCCGCGGGCTGAAAGGCATCATCATCGAGCGCGAGCGGCTGAAGCGTTTCATCAAAGCGAACGAGCGACAGATCACTGCGCTCGCGCAGGCGTTCAATGTAAACAGGATCGAGCCAGGTGCGACGCAGCGCAGCCCAGCGCGACACAGCTTCATCCGACACGCTGCGATCCACCACATCCTTCTGCGCCATGCTGGCGGAAGTGTCCGCCAGCAGGATGATGCGCGGGCGCGCTTCGCCCTGCGGCACGTCGGCAACCTGCGTCGGCCCCCACAACAGCCAGGCGAGCATGGCCAGTGCGAGCAGGCGGAGCAGGAGCAGGACGCCGCGCTGAGGCCAGGTGAGCGACATGCTCAGGGCATCCTCTTCAGGATCGCCGCGGCGCGGGCGCAGGTAGACCCACGCAGCCAACAGCGCCGCTGCGCCGATGAGCAGCAGCGTGCGCGTCTCGCCCAGCGGCGGGCGGTAGATGTCGATCGCAAACGTGATCACGATGCACCTTCCAGGGCCCTGTTTCGCGGCGAAAAGCGGGCAAACCACGCAGGGTTGAGCGACACGATGATCGATTCGAACAGCAGGAGCGCGGCGGCGAGACCGAGAAAATACGGCCACAGTTCCGTGGTGTGGGCACGCAGTGAAGCGGCGGCAGGCGCAGCGGCGACACTCGCGGCACTGACTGCGGCGGCAGAGGTCGCGTCGCGCGTGGTGCGCAGATCGCTCTCATCCGGATTGATCGAGATGGCGGCGCCGCCTGTGAAGGAATCGAAGCCGCCGCTGGTTGGTCTAATCAATGAATAGATGCCCGGCTCCTTCGCGGCGGGAAGGAGGGCGAACCGCTGCGCGCCGGCGGTCTCCCAAGTGATGCTCAAGAGGCGACCGTCAGGGGCGCGGGCGATGACAGTGGATGTATCGACGCCTTCAGGCACGGCAACGCGCACGACTTCGCCCGGTCTTGCGGCAGGCGGCGCGGGTGGGCCGGGCGAGAGATGATGCACGAGTTGATGCAGCAGCGGAGCGAACTGCGAGCCTTTCACCAGATCGCTCGAAGCAGGAGCGATGTCCGCGGCGAAGACGGCAACGCGTCCCGCGCCGAGCCAGGTTGCCCACAGGGCGGGCGACCCGCCTTCGAAGGTGAGCAAAGTTTCGTCCGCGGATCGGGCGGTGCGAAGGATGGCGGTGAAACGCGTGGTGAGGAGTTCGCTGCGGGCGGCCCCTGCAAAAACGTCAAGGACAGGATCGGTGAAGCGGCCGTCGGTGAGTTGTGCGTTGTTGCCGGGAAGCCATTGGGCAGGTCGGGCTGCGTCGGCGCGTTTCGGATCGAGCAGAGATTCCCAGCGTTTCCATGCATTGAACGCATCTTCGCTGTCGATGAACCAGAGCACGCCGCCGCCCTGTGCGATGTAGGTTCGCAGTGCGGCGAGCGATTCATCACTGAGCGTGCCCGCTTCGGTGAGAACGATGAACTCTGCCGGTGCGTTCGCGGCGAGACGCGTCGGCAGTTCGCCCGGCAGCCAGCGCACGGCAGTGATCGCGCTGATTGGCGGTACATCGGCCGCGGCCCCTACTTGCGGCGACAGAGCGCGCATCACGTAGAACGTTGTTGATGTTGAATCAGCGGAGTCCGCGCCGCTCACCACGGCAACCGATCGCGACGATGCGACTTCGACAGACAGCCCCGCGCGATCGTCAGCCGCGAGCGGATCGTCGATGCCTTCGCTGCTTGCGCTCAGTTCGATCGCAGCCGGCCCCGCCTTCGCCGGCACGATGGTGAAAGACGCGGTCGCGGTGGTGTTGGCCGGCATGCGGATCACCTGCACCTGCGAGCGCCCTTCGTGGCGCAGGCGGACCGTCACGGCCTGCGGCGACGTCGCGCCCTGCGACCAGCGGCTCAACTCGACGCGGACCAGGGCGGGCTGCCCGATGACCGGATGCGCAGGCGTGATCGAAGGTTGATGCAGCGCGAGGTTGTCGGCAGACTCGCCCAGTGAATCGATCGTTACCTTCGCATCGCGCGGCAAGAGAGCGCGGATGGCATCGGCAGCAGGCCATTGCGACGCTTGAAGATCGCTGAAAATCAGGATGCGCTTCTCCCGGCGGGGAGAAAGGTCCTGTGTCCTGAGTCCTGAGTCCTGAGTCGCGCGTGTGTTGTCGAGTGCGAGCAAGCGGAGCGCGGCGTCAGCATCGCCATGTTCGTAGGAAGGTTCAAGTGATTCGACGAGGCGGATGAGCTGTGACAGGTTGGCGGTCGGCTCGGGCAGCAGCGAGCGCGGCTGGCGATCGAGCACGATGACCGAGGCGACATCGCGCGAAGGGTCGAGCGTGCGCAGGGCGGTCAGCGCACGGGCTCTTGCGATTTCAAAGAGCGGCCGGTCGGCCTCGGTTCGCGTCATGGATGCGGAGCGGTCGAGAAGGATGCGGGCGTCGAGGCCCTGCGCGGCAGAGTCGAGCGCGAAGGTGGATGACCACATCGGCCTGGCGAAGGCGGCGGCGAGCAGCGCGACGGCGAGACAGCGCAGCAGCAGCAGCAGCCAGTGGCGCAGGCGCACGCGGCGGCGGCCTTCATCGACGACCTGTTTGAGAAAGCGGATGGTGGGGAAGACGACGGGCGTTCCGCCGCGCTGGCTCAGGAGATGGGCAGCGAGCGGGACGAGCACGGCTGCGCCCGCGGCGTAGAGCCAGATTGGTTGGAGCCAGGTGAGCATGAGTTGCGGTGGACGGGCAGAGAAGCTGTCCCTAGCATCGGCGGTTGGGTTCTATTGAAAGGATAACACCGTGGCGAGATCGGCGAAGAAAACTGCAAAGGGTGCAAGAGTCAGGAGTGCGAAGCCGCAAGCGGCGGGGAGTGCGAAGCCGCGAGCGGCGGGGTTGGTGAACGCGGGCAGGAAGGCGCCGGCGTTCAAGCTGGTGAATCAACATGGGGTGACGCGACAGCTCAAGGATTTCGCGGGCAAGTGGCTCGTGCTTTACTTCTACCCGAAGGATGACACGCCCGGCTGCACCACCGAATCGTGTGGCTTCCGCGACGAGGTGAAGCAGTTCGAAAAACGCGGCGCGGTCATCGTCGGCATCAGTCCGGACAACGAGAAGTCGCACCTGAAATTCGCGACGAAGCACAACCTGCCTTTCGAACTGCTCGCCGACGCGGAGCAGAAGATGTGTAGCGCCTACGGTGTGTGGCAGGAAAAGAGCATGTACGGGCGGACTTACATGGGCGTGGCGCGGACGACGTACCTGATCAATGCGAAGGGCAAAGTTGCCGCGCGATGGGACAAGGTGAAACCCGCCGGCCATGAAGCGGAAGTGCTGATGAAGATTGATGAGGAGAAAGGATGAGGAAGAAGGAACGAAGGGACGGAGGGACGGAGGGACGAAGGGAGGGAGGGAGAGGCGGCGGAGACGAGGCGCAATTGTTGCGCTGAATCGGGTTCAATCGCGGGGGCTGCGCAGTGGGCAGGCAACTCACTTGCGAGGGCGGCGGCGTTGCCTATGAAAACGGCAAAAAGGCTGGGAAATACGTTAGAAACAGGTGTGGCACTGCACTTGCACAAGGGTGATTCGTAGCGTCCGAAAAAACTCATCCTCAGTTGGACGGCGTGACGAAAATAGAAATGGAAGGGTCAGCGTATGACCGATTCCAACTAACCTTGTTAAGCCCTGCGTGGGAAAGGATTCTCCAATGGCAAAGGCAACCACTGCCAAGCGTGCGACGAAGAAGACCCAGATGACCTCCAGCGAGCCGGTCGTGAAGATGACGATTCCGACCGAGAAGGCCGGCAGGCCTTCGATGCCGATCAAGGCCGCGACGAAGCCGATGCCTTCGTACGAGCAGATCGCGGCGAAGGCGTACGAGATCTGGGCGGCCAAAGGCTACCCCGGCGAACAGGATGCCGAGAACTGGCGTCAGGCTGAGATCGAATTGTGCGGCGGATGCAAGCTGACGAATGCAGCGTGAACCGAAGCGGTAAATCGCAAAGACGAAAGCTCCAAAGCACAAACAACGATCAAGCTCCAAAATGAACAAAGGCAAAAGGGCCGCGGTGAATCCGCCGGCCCTTTTTATTTCCTCCGCTTTCGTTCTTGTTTCGAATTGAAGCTTGTTTGTGATTTGAAGTTTGCCACTTGTGATTTGTAAGCTCACGCCTCCACGACCGGCGGCTCTTCCATCAGCGGCACCTCCGGCTCGTGTCCGTCGTGGTCTTTCGCCTTCCGCTTGCGCTTCGACACCGCGGGAATCGGCGCTTCGTGAATGATGACGATGCCTTCCTCGTTGGTGCTGATGAGCCGAAGCTCGCCCATGGCAATCAGCGCGGCCTGCTGCTCGGCGTCCTTCTTGGAGTTCGCCCAGGCGGGGCCGAAGCGATCGCCGTCGATCTCGACGCAGACCTGAAAAGCCTTGCAGTGATCCGGGCCTTTTTCGTCGAGCAGCACGTAGCTGGGGTTGCAGGGCATGTTCTTCTGGGCGTAGTGCTGGAGGGCGGACTTGTAGTTTTCCTGGTGGGTGCTCTTGGCGGCTTCGACGATGAGCGGGGCCATGTGTTTGAGGATGAACTTGCGGGCCGGTCGCAGGCCGCCGTCCATATAGATGGCGGCGATGATGGATTCCAGCACAGCCGCGGCGACGCTGGAAGGCAGGTTGGCGTGAGCGTTCATGCCCTTGCCCAGGCTGAGCATGGAGATGAGGTCCAGTTCCTCGCTGATCTTCGCGCAGGCGCGCCGGCTGACCACGGCACTCTTGATCTTGGTCAGTTCGCCCTCAAGATAGGTCGGGAAAGTATCGAATAGATATTCAGAGACGACGTATCCAAGAATGGCGTCGCCGAGAAACTCCATGCGTTCATTGCTGTGGAGGCGGGTTTCCGCCACGGAGGCGTGCGTCATTGCCGACTTCAGCAGCGACTCGTCTTTGAACCGATAACCCAGGGCCTTGTTGGCTTTTTCAAGCATGGCAATCGTCCGGCGCGGGAAAACCTTCCATGGTGCAATCCGTGACCCAAAACGACGTGATGTCCTGCGTGAGGGATCGGGCCGGGATTGGCCCAACGAGTTGGAGAGCGGGGACGATGCGGCAGCAGCCTGCGCTGGCCGCGATGCTTTCCGATTCCCGACCCGGATCGACGCCTTCGAGGCGTTCGAGGCGTTCCATCCAGCCGTATCGGCACATCGTCGCAGCTCACCAATTCGCGCGTTCCTCAAACAAGGTTCACGCAACTCTTGTCAATGATAACCGCAAAGGCTACTGTGCATCAATGACCATTCACCGAGAAGCGACGAGAATCTTCAAATTCATCTCAACCCTCGCCGCCTGCCTTATGGTGATGGTCGCCGCCCTGGCGACGCCGGTGCTGGCGCAAGGCGAAGAACCGAGCGGGCCGGCAGCACTCACGCCCATCCTGCCCATCGATCAGATCAAAATCGGCGCCAAGGGATACGGCCTCACCGTGTTTCACGGCGACAAGATCGAAGCCTTCCCCGTGGTGGTCATTTCCGTCATGCGCGACTTCGCCCCCAAGCGCGGCGTGATCTGGATTCACTGCCCCGATGAACGCCTGGAAAAATCCGGCCCCGTCTCAGGCATGAGCGGATCGCCCATCTATCTCTGGGACGAAGGCGAAAAGCAGGAAGTGGGCAAAGGCGGCAAACTCATCGGCGCGTTCGCCTTCGGATTCGGCGGCACGAAGGGCTGCTTCGCGGGGGTGCAGCCGATCGAGCTGATGCGACAGACGGGGTCGCATATTAAGGTTGGGGAGAAGGAGGAAGGAGTGGGAGCGGGAGCGGAGAAGAGTGCGAAGCCGCAAGCGGCTGCGATCGGCGCGACGCTGATTGATCTCCTGCGCAGCGCGAAGAAGGAATCGCTCAGTGAAGACATGACGTGGAAGACGGAGACGTTCGCGCGGTTGACGGGTGTGAAGATCGACAGGCCGGCCCGCGATGATGCGCATGGCGCGAATGATGCAATTGTGCCTGACGCCTGGCCTGCGGAGCTTGAAGGCAAGCCGATGCGGCTGATGCTGCCGATGTCTGTTTCAAATGAATCGACGGCGCGGGCGCTGGCACCGCTGTTTGAACCGATCGGCATCACGCCGATGCAGGCCCCGGCCGGCATCAGCGCGGGGATGCCGCCGCCGGGTACCGATGCCAAGGCGATCAAGTTCGCGCCGGGCAGCGTGCTGGCGATACCGCTGGCGTTCGGCGATGCGGACCTTTCCGCGACAGGCACGGTGACGGATGTGCTTCCTGACGGGCGCGTGCTGGGCTTCGGGCATCCGATGTTCGGCATGGGCGATTCGGCCGTGCCTATGGCCACCGGTTACGTTCACTTCATCGTGCCCCGTCTCTCGGGCAGCTTCAAACTCGGCGGCAGCGCGGTCATCAAAGGCACCATCCTGCGCGATGATGCCTCGGCTGTCGCGGGCGCGCCCGGCATCAAGTTCACCACCGCGCCGGTCAATGTGAAAGTCAACATCGGCGGCAAGAGCTACAGCTACAAATATCAGGTCGTGAATCACGAACGCCTCACGCCTTCGCTCGCCGCGACCGTGGCCCTGCAAAGCCTGACCGCCGAGCAAAACCTGCCCACGGAGAACACGCTTCGCCTCACCGGCACCGTCGTTTTCAGCGGCGATCGCAAGATTCAGCTCAACTCCGTCATGTCCCCTGCCGCGGATCAGCGGCTGATGTTCGAACTGGTTCCGCCGATCGCGACCATGGTTCAGAACCAGCACGAGCCTTTGCAACTGAAGTCACTTGATCTGACGCTGGATGTGACGCCGAAGATTGAATCGATCAATCTGATCGGCGCGCGGATTGACAAGAGCACGGTGCAGCCGGGCGAGAAGATTGACATCATGGTCACGCTCCAGCCTTACGGCGGCAAGCGTTACCTGAAGCGCGTGACATTGACGGTGCCTGACAGCGTGCCTGAGGGCCGGTATCTGATGGCCATCGGCGACGGGCGGACGTACAACCGGATGTTGTTCCAGACGCGGCCGCACCTGATGACGACGACGACGGTGGATGATCTTTACGAAGCGGTGAAGACGATCACTGCGATCAAGCAGGATGCGCTGTACGTGGTGATGATGTTGCCGCAGAACGGCATCGCGGTGGGCCGCAACGAGATGCCGCGGTTGCCTTCGAGCCGGCGCGCCCTGATCGCCTCGAGCCAGAACACGGTTTCGACGCCGCTGTCGGACTGGGTGGTGGAAACGACGACGCTCAGCGGCGCGGTGGTGGGTGAAGCGCAGCTTGAGATTGAAGTGAAGAAGGACGCGAAGCCCTGAAAGGGAAATCACAAAGACAAAAGATCCAAATCACAAACAAGCTCCAAAGAGGAAAATATCAAACTTGAGATTCGGGATTTGAGGTTTCTTCCCTTTGAGATTTGTTTGAGATTTGAAGCTTGAAGATTGAGTTTTCGCACACCGAGGACGCCCCATGCCTATTCGTTCCATTGCAACCTTCACCTTGACGCTCGCCGTCACCACCGCGGCCTTTGCCATTCAGCCCGGCAACTGGACGCACACCACCGAGGCGGACTTCGAGCCCGGCGACACCGAAGGCGTCGTGGTGACGAACCTGGGTGACATCAAGCTGGCGACCGGTTCGACCGTGGTGGGCACGATGCCCGAAGGCGTGAACATCATCTATGACATGCGCGGGACCGCCAACGGCGACATCTACCTCGCCGCCGGCCCCGAAGGCCGGTTGCTTCGCCGCCGGGCGGACAAGATCGAACAGGTCGCTGACCTGAGCCAGGAGCAGATCTTCGCGCTCGATCAGGCGGCCGACGGCAGCCTGATCCTGGCCATCAGCGGCGAGACGAGTCGGCTGGCGATTCTCGATGGCGACAAGATCCGCACGCTCGTCGAGCTGCCCGGCATCCGTTACATCTGGGACACGCTGGTTGATGGCAATGATGTGTATCTGGCCACGGGCATCGAAGGCAAACTGCTGCACGTGAACCTGACGGAAGTCTTCGCCGCCGCGACCAAGCCAGCCGAGCCGCCCAAGCCCGTGCCGGTGGACGAAGCGCCCAAGGCTGACCCCGTCGCGAAGAAGGATGACACGAAAAAAGAAGACGCGCCCAAAACGGACAAGCCCAAGGAAGAAGAAAAGCCCAAGGCTCTGCCGGCCGGCGTTCGCGTGCTTTACGACTCGGCGCAGGCGAACATTCTCTGTCTCGGCCGCGATCGGCAGGGGCGGATTTACGCCGGCACCGATACCGATGGCCTGGTGTATCGCGTGACGATGCAGCCCGGCGGCATTGCTGAGCCGTTCGTGCTCTTCGATGCGCCCGAGCCTGAAATCGGGGCCCTGCTCGTACTGGCCGATGGCACGGTCTACGCCGGCACCGCCGATGCGGATCAGGCCCGGCCCGGTCGTCTCGAAGCCGCCGCCGCCAAGGAAGAAGGTCGGCCCGCGAAGGAAACTCCCAAGATCGACACGCCCGAGCTGCCCATCCCCCCGCGCCCCAAGCCTCCCGAGCCGCCCAAGAACGGCGACAAACCCGATGGCAAGGCCACGACGCCCGGCGCGGCGAATGTCGCCCCGGCCGACACGGCAACCGCCAACGGCTCCGCCACCGTCGCCAGCGCCGAACCCGTGCCGCCGACGCCTGAACAATACGACCAGCTTCGCGAAGAGATTCAAAGTCGCCTGCAAAAGGCCCGGCAGACCGGTGAGCTTCAGACCAATCCTTCGCTCACGCCTTCGCCTTCGCGCCGCGCAGGCGTCACTACCCCTTCGCGACCCACCGGTCGCGCAGGGGCGGCCGCCAAACAGGGCAACGCGGTCTATCGCATCGACACCGGCGGCTTCGTAGCCGAGGTCTTCCGTGAGACGGCGATGATCCTGCGCATTCTCGATGACGGCGATCGCCTGCTCGTCGCGACCGGCAACGAAGGGCAGCTCTTTCGCGTCGATGTTGCCGGGGAAGAAACGACGATCGTCGCCGACCTTGAACCGGCGCAGGTACCCGCGCTGATGAAAGGCGCGGACGGCCGCGTGCTCGTAGGCACCGCCAACCCGGCGACGCTCGTTCGCCTTGATGAAAGTTTCGCCACCACCGGCACGTACACCAGCACCGTGATGGACGCCAGCCAGATCAGCCTGTGGGGCAAGCTGCTGATCACCGCGGGCATCCCGGCAGGCACCAGCGTCGGCGTGCAGACGCGCAGCGGTAATGTGCAGGACCCGGATCGGGCTGCATGGAGCAAGTGGTCCGTGCCGCGCAATCTCATGCCTGAAGATGCGGTCACTCCGCTGACGCCTCGTGAGATCACCATCACCAGTCCGCCCGCGCGGTTCCTTCAGTATCGCTTTGTCATCACGGGCAACGGCAAAGACACGGCTGTGGTCGATCGCGTGTCGCTGGCGTACGTGGTGCCCAACATTCGGCCGAGCGTCAATGCCGTGCGCACCAACTATCCCGGTGCCGCCCGCCCCGCCCCCCGCGCCGGCACAGGTGCCGCCGATGCGGCCCCGGCGGAGCAGGTGGTCCTGAACATCGACTGGGAAGCGAGTGATGCCAACGGTGACGCGATGCGTTACACCCTGGAGTATCAGATGGCCGGCACGAAGAAGTGGCTCCCGCTGGCGGAGGACCTGGATGCGACCACCTACGCCTGGCAGACCAAGCGCGTGCCCGATGGCAGGTACATCATCCGTGTGACCGCTTCGGATGCGCCGGACAACCCGGAAACCATGGCCCGCACCGCCAGCCGACAGAGCGATCCGGTGCTGATCGACAACACGCCGCCGGCGATTGCCGAGCGGCAGACGCGGGTGGAAAATGGCGTGGTCACCATGTCCGCGACCGTGACGGACAATCTCTCGGCCATCAAGGCGGTGTACTACGCGGTGGACACGGCCAACCAGTGGAAACCGGTCCTTCCCGACGACCTGATCTTCGACTCGACAAAGGAAACAATTACCGTTAAGATTGCCGGGCTCTCGGCTGGATCGCACGTGATTACCCTGCGGGCGAGCGACGCACTGGGCAATACCCAGTACGTGGCCGAGGTGGTGGAAATCAAGTAACTTGGATTGGGTGCCACGGGTCGCGGAGGCTCTGCGACGAGACCCGTGCGGTCCCACCTCAAGACCCAGGACTCAAGACTCAGGACTCAGGACTCACCCCCATGCCTACGCATTATCCCAAGAAGCGCAGCCTCAAGAAGCGGACCCGCAAGCTCGGTTTCCGCAACCGCATGAAGACGGCCAACGGTCGCAAGACGATCAACCGCAAGCGTCGCGTGGGCCGCAAGGTCAACGTCCGCCGCGCCCCGGGGGCGTAAGACCTCGTTTGACGAATCATTCAGACCCCGTGCCCCTGCGCGGGGTTTTTCATTGCGCGGCAGCCTTCGGTTAGCGCCACGCGGGCACCTGCGGTGCTCCCGCTAAACATTGAATCCTGCGCCACCGCATTACACTGTGGCATTACCCTTGGACTTACCTCATGCGCTTACTCATCGCCCTGTTGCTTCTGGCCACCCCTGCCTTCGCGAATGACACCGGAGGATGGCCGCAATGGCGCGGGCCGAACCTGAACAACGTCGCCGCGCCGAACCAGACGCCGGTGACGTTGTGGGATGAAAAAACCAACATCCTCTGGAAGGCCCCCATCGCGGGCTTCGGCCGCTCTTCGCCCATCATTGTCGGCGATCGCGTGCTGCTCACCACCGCTGACGAATCGAAGCAGACGCAGACCGTTCTCTGCTTCGATCGCGCCACCGGCCGCGAGAAATGGTCCACCCTCGTCAACCGCGGCAACCTTCAGACCAAAGTCCACAAAAACAACTCCAACGCCACCAGCACCCTCGCCTTCGACGGCACGCGACTCATCGCCACCTTCATCAGCAAGGACCAGGTGCAGCTCACCTCGCTCACGATCGACGGCAAAATCAACTGGCAGAAACACGTGGGCGATTACAAGCCGCGCATGTATCAATTCGGCTACGGCCCGACGCCCGCCATCCACAACAACACCATCCTCGTCACCAGCGAGTTCGAAGACGGCTGGATGGGCGCGTTCGATATCAACAACGGCACGCAACTCTGGCGCATCGATCGCCCCGCCAACACCAGCTACTCCTCGCCCGTGGTGGGAAAGATCGCCGGGCGCGATCAGCTCCTGCTTTCAGGCGATGACAAGCTCACCAGCTTCGATCCCGCCACCGGCCGCGAACTCTGGTCCGCCGCCGGCATCGCCAAAGCCACCTGCGGCACCGCCGTGTGGGAAGGCGATGTCGTCTTCGCCAGCGGCGGCTTCCCCAAGCGCGAGACCCTGGCGGTGAAGGCGGATGGCTCAGGCACCGTGCTGTGGCGCAACGATCAGGGCTGCTACGAACAATCCATCCTCGTCCACCAGGGCCACGTCTACGCCTTCACCGATCGCGGCTTCGCCCACTGCTGGCGCGCGACCGATGGCAAGGAGATGTGGTCCCAGCGCCTGGGCGGCCCGGTCAGCGCATCACCGGTTCTCGCCAACGGCCACATCTACGCCGCCAACGAGAAAGGCACGATGTTCGTGTTCAAAGCCGATCCGAAGGCGTTCGATCTGGTCGCCACGAATCAGCTTGGGGAGGAAGGGTTCTCGACGATTTCGATTGTCGACAGCCGCATCTATCTGCGCACGGCGAGCGGGAAGGGCGCGTCGCGGCAGGAGATGTTGTATTGCATCGGAAGAAAGTAAGCTCAGACTCACGTCATCGCTCGCGCCGCCAAGCAGCATGACGAATGAACGGAGCTGTCTCTGGTCCGGTTTCGGGCGACACCATCTCGAACGCGCCGGGCCGGCGAATGGCGGCGGGCCTTGCGATGCCGAAGGATGAGCATGGAGGCGGCGGCATGAACCTGGCCTGTGAAAATGCCCCCGGTCCAATTGACCGAGGGCATCTATTCAAGCCGTTGACTTCCCGGACAGGCGAGTCCGCAGGTCACTTGCGCAGGGTCACGCTGCCAGTCTTCCGATTACCGCCGACTACGGTCATCACCGTCAGCGTCGCACGCTTCGGCTCGATCTCAACGAGTTCGATGTTGAACGAGACCGTGTCGTGTCCCGGCTGCACCACGACCGAATCGGGCATCAGCAGCGTCACACCAGGCAGCGGATCGGCCGGAGCCGTATTCGTGGTGGAGCTGAGCACAGCCGATGAAAGCGTCGTCGCGCTGAGCGAAAGCTTGACGCCTTCAGCGCCTGCGGGCGCTCGCAGCCGGATCTTCACCGTGGTCGTCTCTCCCTGCTTGATGAGCGATGGCGAAGCGGTCACCGACGCGATCTGAGGGGCTGTGCTCGACGCCGCAAGTGAGATGGAAACGGCGCCGACGATGAGGAACGAACCAACTGCAACAATGATCTTCGCACGCATGGGAAACCTCCGTTTCATAAGGATGAGTGAAGTCGCACCCGATGCAAGCGAATGGAAGTGCAAGGAGGATGCCAGTTCACGTCCACAAGGGTTTCCACGCTCGGAATGACGACGCACTGGGGGAACACCCCTCAGGAACGGGGTCTGTTTCCAGATCGCCGCGCCAGGCGGCGCAGCGGATAGGTGAAATGGCGCAGCGCCTGAGTCATTGACCTTTCTCCACGAACACACCTAATCACCTGTTCAGTAGAAATTCCCATAGTGCTGCGTGATCCGCGCCTTGAACTGGCTGCGCGATCGCCGCTCGACGTGGCCATCCGCAAAGGCGGCGTTGATGGTTTCGGTCTCGCCGCCGATGTAACTGTGCCCGCCCTTCACGCCGCCGACGTGTTCGAGCGGGCCGTCGGCGGGATGCACGCCCAGCAAATCGGAAATCAGCGGATGCTGTCCGAGATTGGGCTGGCTCATGCGCGAAGGCCACTGCGTCGCCGAGGCCGCGGGGTTCAGCGAGTCGTTGTGCGGAAGCCAGCCGTTGCTCGCCTTTCGCGGCACCCACCACATCACCTGCGTCATGCTGAAGCCCGGCCAAAAGCTCTTGGCATGGGCAATGAGCGCATCGCCGTCTTCACTCTGAATGAGCTGCGGGTCCACCTTGTACGGCGCCATCCACCAGGGCAGGTTGGACTGGTCCGTTTGCGGGCAGAACCACATCGCAGGCTGCACGCCGTAGTATCGCATCGAAGGCAGCAGGCCGTTGCCCACGCCCCAGACGTTGAGCCCGATGCTCTGGGGAATATCAAAGCGAGGCAGGTAGCCGGCGTTGTCGTTGTCATACGCCTGGGCGGCAATCGTCCACTGCCGCCAGTTGGACGCACACTTGCTGAGCCGGGCTTCGTAGCGCGACCGCCCGAGTGAAGGCAGCAGCATGGAGATGAGCAGCGCGATGAGCGAAATGACGACGAGCATTTCGACGAGGGTGAAGGCGCGGGGCGGGGATGCTGATTGGTGATTGGACATGAAGTTGTATGCAACGGTGTAAATGACGGTGCTTGTGTATCAGCATGATACCTCGCCGGAGGTGCAGTTTGCATCAGAGAGCGTGGCTGGCGGACTACGCTGTTTCCCAAGCGCGAACAGCACGGGCGAGCGGGCCGAATCCGTGGGGAAATCGATCTTCTAAATTGGCGATGTTCACGCGCCGGGCAGCTTCCACCATCCGCTGCGTTTCCAGTGTAAGCGATGGCGCGCGGGTTCCATACATCCGTTCCTTCAACGAAACCCGGGTGTAAGGAGGACGGTTCTCGCGGGCCCCCTGAATCCATGCGGCTTCCGTGATGCGCGGATCGGTCGCGCTCAAAAGCCATGCTTCGATCGCCGGCGCGGCGACACCCATCGCCACTCGTAGCGGCGGCGCGTGTGGCCGTGGAGACAAATGCGGAAGAAACTTTCCCACGATAGCCTTTAGGATGGCGATACGTGCTGCTTCCGCCTCGGCAGCATGCGGGGCCGCGTCGGGAAGTAGGCTATCGTCACTGTCAACCACCACGATCAGCGCTTCAGCGTCAGACCGGAAGTGGAGTTCCTTATAAACACTCTCGAAGATTTGAAGGACCTGGTTATAACCGCGAGCTCGTCGCGCGGGGCGAATGAGTTCGGTAGGCCGACCCAGCAATGATTCAACGAGAACCTGCAAGGCCGCCCCGTCCGCCTCCGACTCGCTGAGAATCGCCAGTTTCATCGATTCTGCGGTACTCCCCCGAGAACGCCTGAATACCAGAGCTCGCCCAAGGGCGCGGCACCGGAAACGATTTCGTGATAATGCTCCGTCTCGACAAGCGAATGGAACTTCGCTTCATCGTCGAGCTTTTCAGCGATGACGATGTCCTCCGGATGATCGCGAAACAGGTCGAGCATGTAAGGTGAATGGGTAGTCGCGATGAC
Source organism: Phycisphaeraceae bacterium (assembly GCA_040902585.1). Taxonomy (GTDB): domain Bacteria; phylum Planctomycetota; class Phycisphaerae; order Phycisphaerales; family Phycisphaeraceae; genus JBBDXA01. The sequence goes on along the minus strand of JBBDXA010000040.1, from coordinate 4,977 downwards.
CTGAACCGGTTTTCGGTCCGAGACAGCCGGGTCTGGATGGGCAAGGCGGTAAAGAGCGTCCTTCACATCGCGAAGCAAGCGCGGATGGATGCCGCGCTCGGGTTCTTCGATTGCGATGATGGGCGGCGGATCGGGAAGGTATGCGAGCGTTAGCATCGCAAGCGCCAAGAGCGTCCCTTGCGACAAGTGTTCCGCTGAGATGGCGTGGTGCCCGGTCTTCGTCCGAAGGAGCACGGCTCGCTTGCCTGGTTCCGGCGTCTGGAAGAGAACCCGATCGAACTCCGGCAACCAACGCGCCAGTTCTGCATTCAACGCTTCAAAGTTTTCAGGGACGCGGTCGCGGATACTGTCGAGGATGTTGGCAAGATTGCTCCCGCTTGATTCCAGGCGCAGTTGAGGCTCAAGTTGTGATGGTCGCGCGAGATCACGAGGATCAAAGGCGAATACTTGGAATTTTGCAAGGATCGATTGAATCTGATTTAAGACCGCAGAGGAACCCGGAACACTGTTCCGTTCAAAACTGTTCTGGAGACCACCCCCACGAGTAACCATTCTCGACCAGCGCCATCCGGACTCCGGCATGGCCCAATTCGTCGTGATCTCCACCACTGCTCTTTCGTCATCCCTTGCGCTCGCTGACGCGGAGTCAAAAGAAGGGTTATTTTGAAAAGAGACCCTGATCCCCTCCAGCGCCGTACTCTTTCCGCTCCCATTCGGTCCTACGATCAGCGTGAACCGCCCCAGCTTCAGCGTCGTGTCGCGAAGGCATTTGAAGTTCTTGAATTGGATCGATTCGAGCATGTCGGACCTCGTGAAGGATTCTATCCATATCTATCGGCTCACGCCGACCCCTTCCGATTGCTTGCGTTGAGCAATCCCGCCGTCGCCCGCAATTGACAGGTCGCCGCTATCGTTTGTATAATGTTCGGATTCTCGCGGCGCCGCGCGATCCTTTCGCCCGGCCCGCGCCTCCCGCTGTGAGCGGGCCAGGCGATCCTTTCGCGCTGCTCACCGATTTCTCCTCGAAATCGCGTGTCTAGTAGACACGGGGTAGACACGAGGTAGCCATTTGACAGGTCATTTCCATGAAAGCACTTAAAGCAAAATGGCCACCAGGGGGGAGGGGGGTGGTAGACACGCCATTGCCCGCGCAAAAGTGCAACTGGACATGGGCCGCGCGGAGCCCAACACTGCCGCGACCCGCGCCGTTGCCCACATTCCCCATTCTGCTATCCTTCGCCGCCGGCCTTGAGCATCCTTTGAAGGCCGCTCCGTTTCAACCTCACCCCGCATCAAAAGGCGACTCCCATGAGCGATATCGTTCACATACTCGGCAGGCAGATTCTCGACAGTCGCGGCAACCCCACCATCGAAGTTGAAGTCGCCCTCGAAGACGGCGCGACCGGCCGGGCCGCGGTTCCTTCCGGCGCGTCCACCGGCGAACACGAAGCCTGCGAGCTGCGCGATGGCGACAAAAGCGTCTACATGGGCAAAGGCGTGCAGCAGGCGGTGGACAATGTCGACGAGATCGCCGACGCCATCATCGGCTACGACGCCCGCAACCAGGAAGGCATCGATGCCCGCATGATCGAACTCGATGGCACGCCGAATAAGAGCCGGCTCGGCGCCAATGCGATTCTCGGTGTCTCCATGGCGGTCGCTCATGCCGCGGCGGAGTCCTGCGGCCTGCCCCTGTTCCGCTACCTCGGCGGCTCGGCGGCCCGCGTTCTGCCTGTGCCCATGCTCAATATCTTGAACGGCGGCAAGCACGCGGACAACACCGTGGACTTCCAGGAGTTCATGATCCAACCCTGGGGCTTTGATGACTTCCGCGAAGCCCTTCGCGCAGGCGTCGAGATTTACCATCACTTGAAGTCCGTGCTGCACGACAGCCACCTGTCCACGGCGGTCGGCGATGAAGGCGGCTTCGCCCCGAACTTGAAGAGCAACGAAGAGGCTTTGCAGATCATCGAGAAGGCGGTGAAGAAGTCCGGCTACAAATGGGGCGAACAGATTTTCGTCGCCCTCGACCCGGCCACCAGCGAACTGTGGAACGAAGCGGAAAAGCTCCACAAAAAGGAAGGCTACTGCTTCTTCAAGAGCGATCCGAAAAACGTGATGCCTTCGGAACAACTCATCGACATCTGGGCGGACTGGTGCGGGAAGTACCCGATCCGCTCCATCGAAGACGGCCTGGCGGAAAACGACTGGGCCGGCTGGAAGAAACTGACCGATAAACTCGGCGGCAAGATTCAGCTCGTGGGCGATGACTTGTTCGTCACCAATCCCAAGTTCCTCAAGAAAGGCATCGACACCGCCACCGCCAACTCGATCCTCGTGAAGGTCAACCAGATCGGCACGCTCAGCGAGACGTTCGAAGCGGTGAGCCTGGCGATGCGTAACAAGTACAGCGCGGTGCTCAGCCATCGCTCAGGCGAGACGGAAGATGCGACGATCGCGGACATTGCGGTGGCGACGAACTGCGGACAGATCAAGACCGGCGCCCCTTGCCGCAGCGACCGCAACGCGAAGTACAACCGGCTCCTGCGCATCGCGGATGATCTGCACGACTCAGCAGTCTACGGCGGCAAGTTCTGGAACAAGGGATGAGGGAGAAGGAGTCAGGAGTCAGGGATCAGGATTCAGGAATCAGTTGAAACGCAAAGCCCACCCACTCCCGTGGGTGGGTCCCGACCGCCGAGAGACAAACGAGACAACCGATGACCCGACACATTTTTGCCCTGTCGCTCTTCATCCTCCTCGCTGTCACCGCCGCCACACTCCGCGCTGAGCCGCTGATCGCCGAGTCTATCCTCAGCGCCGAAGAGGCCGCCCTCGTCGCCCCCGTCGCCCCCGTCGCCCCTGAGCTCGCGGCAGCCGCCGCCGACCCCTACCTCAACAGCTCCGCCTTCCGCATCACGCTCCACTGGGAAAACGACGGCACCATCTTCAAACCCAACGACAACCACGACCGCTGGTACACCAACGCCGCAGGTCTGGCGGCGACCTGGCGGAACATCGAGCTCTCGCGCGGCATTGGCTCCTGGCTCCAATGGTGCGGCGACTTCCAGCCGCAGAACACCGCCGTCGGCGTCACCATCAGCAACTCGATGTTCACGCCCGAGGACATCACCGCGACCGCCCTGCAAACCTTCGATCGTCCCTACGCCGGCTACTGGGCCTTCGGCACCTACTTCCAGCGCTCGACGGGTGACGAAGTCAGCGCCACGTTCGAACACATCCAGCTCGACCTGGGCTTCATCGGCACCCACACGGCAACCGACGACCTCCAGCGGAAGATTCACTACATCTTCGACCAGCCCCGGCCCAACGGCTGGAGCAACCAGCTCACCGATGAGTTCACCGCTCAGCTCTATCTCCGCAAGAAATGGCGATTCCGCGTCGCCCGGTTCGAGCTGAACGATATCCCGCCCCTGACGATGCAGATCATCCCGCAGGCGACTATCGCGGTGGGCACCGTGTATCGGCACCTCGAGGCGGCGGTGACCGCGCGCGTCGGCTTCAACCTGCCCGATGACTTCGGTCCCGATCGCCTGGCGGACATCGGCTCGTTCACCACCAGCGGCGCGAAACAGGGCTGGGGCGGCTATCTGTACACGCGCTTAGGCGGCAGGGCCATCGAACACAACCTCTTCATCGAAGGCAGCGACTTCCTCAACGGCCACGGCGTCAGGCAACGCCCCCTCGTCGGCGAGATCGGCCTGGGCTTCGGCCTTCATTATCGCAACGGCGACTTCAGCTTCGACTTCACCTACGGTCAAACCTATCTCACCAAAGAGTTCTACGGCCAGTCCACGCCCGCCAGCTACGGGGCGTTTGCCATGACTTTGGCCTGGCGGTATTGACGTTCTTCGCCTGCAAAAGTGCCATTTCTCATCGACCGATGCCGTCCCCATTTGCCTTAAAGCGGGAAACCGGGTCAACCATTCGCACCCCACTTGCACTGAGAATGATTCTCAATATAATGCCAGCAACTGAATCTGAGTCGCAGGAGCATTGCAGATGAGAGCCATTCAATCCAACCCTCCCCGGCCAGCCGCCTTCACCCTCATCGAGCTGCTGGTGGTCATCAGCATCATCGCGCTGCTCATCGGCCTGCTGCTGCCGTCGCTGGGCAAGAGCCGGGAGGCCGCCCGCGCCAGCCTGAGCCTGAGCAACCTCAAGCAGCTCGGCCTGGGGCTGGTCTACTACAACACCGAGAACAAGCAGTTCTATCCCGGCCATTCCTCGCCCGGCAGTTGGAACCCCCGCACGCGCTGGGCCGACTACATCTTCCAGTTCATGCAGGATGAAAAGCTCTACCTCAGCCCGCTGCTGACCGAGGACGAACGGGTCCGGTTCAACAAGCCTTTCGCCCACACCGTCGGCACCAGCGAAGTCAGGTACTTCGGCGGATACGGCTACAACTTCCAGTATCTGGGCAACTCCCGGTTCGATCCCTGGTTCCATGCCCGCGCGGATATCCAGATCAAGCAGCCTTCCAACACGGTGGCCATCGGTGACACCGCCGGTTCGCGCAGGGGAAACCTGAGCAGCGTCCCAGGCGTGGGGGGTGAGGCGGTGTACGTGGTGGATCCGCCTCTGGGCTCGACGCGCGGATCCAACCCCTCCGGAAACGCCTACTACGCCGGCGGCAGCGACGAGCCGGGCCCCGGTGCTGACCAATACGCCTTCCGCTCTTTTCCCGCCGAACGCAATCTCGGTGCCGCCAACTTCTGCTTCGTCGATGGGCACGCCCAGCCCTTCACCCTCAAGCAGATCGACGACTTTGACAACAACGGTTCCAAGGACAACGGCTACTTCAACGGCTGGGGCGATCCGGCGCGGCGCTGAACAGCCGCCCACGCTCACGGATCGCTTCAAATCGCGCACGCCTCTCGAATCGCCTTCACCAGCAGCCCGTGCAGACGCAACGACACCGGTCCGCACCTGCCGCCGCCGACGGCCTTCCCATCC
>JBBDXA010000039.1:5008-8048 GCA_040902585.1 Phycisphaeraceae bacterium | reverse complement strand
CCCCCCCCGGCCGGAGCGCTTAATCGTTCTATTTTTTCACCTTCCAGTTCTCATCGAAAAACCCCGCGGCCTTGATCTCGCCGGGCGCGAACGCATCCGGATCCTTGTCCAGTCCGATGATCGCCCAGTCAGGCAGCTTCGCGTTCTGCTGACTGTTGGTGCGATCATGCCCTTCGCGGAAGGTGGGGCCGGAGTTCACGACCAAATACTTGGTTGGGCGGAACGGGTTACGTGCAATATAGATGGGCACGTTCACTCTGCTGTCAAAGGTTTGATCGCCCACGGTGACCTTGCCATCTGACCAGCCGATCCCAGTGGGTACCTCAGTATTCGACATTGCGATCTTGAGCAGTATGTGTGATCCGGGTTCGCCCCAGAGAACGATGTTGAACCGCTTGAACTCGGAGCCATCCATTTTGTCCTCGCTGACTACGCGCGGGTCGCCGCGAAACACGGCACGCCATCGCTCGCAGGCGTGTTTGAACTCGAAATCCACCCAGCGATTGAATCGCTCGTCACTCGACCGCGTCGATGCCGTGATCATGATGAACGGCTCCATGAACGCGTCGTCGATTGTGCCGCTCATGCCATGTGACTTCCCCACCGGGTGGTTATACATCAGCGCCCATTTTCCGTCCACGAGCTGAAAACGTCTCGACAGTATTCCTAATGCGTTTCGGGTGGGAGCCGTCTCTATCGTTTGACCATTGACGATATATTTCGCCCCATTGAAGAACAGATCGTCTGTTGGATACAGAGTGAACATACTGACGTTGCGCGTCTTCAGTTCGACAGTTTGCTCGTCGACAAGCTTCGCATCCACGTGAGCCTCTTCCCACTGCGTCTGCATACTTTCAATCGAAACCCAATGCATCCTGTTATACCTCAGCGTCCGCGTCTGCAAATGCACCTCCTTCGGCCACTTCTCCCTTCCCTTATCCACCGCCGCATTGATCTGCTTCAACACCTCCGCCTTCGCCTTCGCCTCATACTTATGCTCCACGCCCGGCCCGATGATATGCCTCAGCTCGCGCCCTTCCGCCTTGAACGCCGCGGCCATCATGTCAGCCGCCTGCTTCTGCCTGTCGAGCTCGCCGCTGTAGGCAATCACCGGGACATTAAACAGATTGCGCGTGTAGTTCGGCACGTCGTACCACCCCCACAGCTTCTGCACGTAATCCGCGGGATAATCCTCCGGCTTCAGGCGGTTGTATTTCGCCGTCTCCACAAACCCCGCGCCGGCATGCACCACGCAGAAGCGATCCGCGTAATGCGCCCCGATGTGCCAGGCCCCCGCGCCGCCCATGCTGAACCCGGCCAGCGCGATGCGGTCTTCATCGATCTTGTACCTTTTCTTCACGCTCTCGATCGCGTCGAGCACATCGATCTCCCCGGCGAACTTGAAGCCGATGGTGCCTCTTCCATAAGGATGCAGCGTGATGCACCAGTCGGGGGCGAACTCGCCTTTGCTCTTCTGCCGCGTGGCGATGAAGTGCATGTCTGTTTCCTTGTCGCCGCGCCCGTGCAGCCAGACGAGGAGTGGCACGGGTTTCGACAAGTCGAGATTTTCGGGGATGTGCAGGCCGTAGGGTTGGACGGAGTCGTCGATGTTACTGCGGTAGCCGCGCACGACGAGGCCGCGCCGGATCACCCACGGCGGCTTGCCGCTTAGCGCTTCGGTCAACTGCGCCTCGGCCGCATCGAGCGTTGCGTGCGCCTTGGCGATGTCCTTCTTCGCATCGTAGAACTCATCAAAGTCCAGCGCCCAGCGCACCGCCTTCGTATAAATCGCCACATCGGGCAGCAGGTCCTCGCTCAGCTTCGCCGCGGCGATCGCCTTGTTCACTTCGGCGAGCCGGGCTTCGAGCTTGTCGCGATCGCCCTTCTCGATCGTCACCCCCTTGGGGGGCAGCAGTCGCGGAATCGGCGCGATCGGTTTGAGCTCTTGGGCGATGACGAACGATGAACACACGAACACCACGGACATCAACACGCAGATGGATTTCATTTCGAGTTTCCTGAATGCGGTCATATCTTCCTCATCAACAGCCCCCGGCGAGAGTCGGCGACACGAACGGTCGCACACCGCCGCGCGGCGCGAGACACAGCTTACCGCGCGGCCGACTTTTTCCGACGCTACACTTGCAGACCAGACGCTGAGGGCGTGACCCTGTTATGTGGCATGATCAGTTGGGGTGCCATGGGCAAGCGGAGTCTTCGGAGCTTGCCCGTGCGGATCACCCTCTGCGCTCGGCGCACAGCACGGGTAAGCTCCGAAGACTCCGCTTACCCATGGCACCCGATGGCACCCGCCACAGAAGATGGGCACGCATGACGCTGAAGCCCGGGCCGCGAAGGTGCCGCACGCAGAACCTTGGCGCGCAATCGATTCTGAAAGGGAAGTTTCTTGCGAACACCAATGACTCGCCGGGTCCTCATGGCGCTGCTGATGCTTTCGTTCGTCCCGCTTGCTGTCGACCGTGCTGCCGCCCAGAAATGCCTGCACGAAGGCTTCAAGGTCGATCTGCTTTTTCAGGTGCCCGAGGTCGAGCATCCTTCCGTCGTCGCCTGCGATGACCAAGGCAATCTTTATATCGGCGAAGACCCGATGGACATGCGCGGGCCCACCACCAAAGAATTCGACCGCATCCTGCGCATCACCTTCAACGCCGACGGCAGCGTGAAACAGAAGACCGTCTTCGCGGACAATCTCTCCGCGGTCTTCGGCATGATCTGGCACGATGGCGCGCTCTACGTCATGCACGCCCCGCACTACACCCTGTTCAAAGACACGACTCCCGGGGGCGGCGACGGCATCGCGGACGTGCGCAAGGAACTCGCCGGCGGCTTCGGTCCACAGGCGGGCGTCTTTGGCTTCAACGATCACATCGTCACCGGCACGCACCTGGGCATGGATGGATTCGTCTACGTCTCCGTCGGCGACAAAGGCATCCCGCTTGCGCGTTCGCATTCGGATAACTCCCGCGTCACCCTCGAAGGCGGCGGCGTCATTCGCATGAAGCTCGACGGTACGCAACTC
>JBBDXA010000039.1:0-4998 GCA_040902585.1 Phycisphaeraceae bacterium | reverse complement strand
ACTCGAAAACTTCACCAGCGGCACGCGCAACCATCTCGACACCGCCATGGATTCGCTCGACAACATCTTCACCTACGACAATACCGATGACGGGCTGGGGTGGTGGACACGCTTCACGCATCACGTGCCCACCGGTTACTACGGGTATCCCTATGACTATCTTCCGAATCCGCAGCGCCATCTGCCGCGCATCAGCGAGCACGGCGGCGGCAGCCCCGTCGGCGGCAGCGGCTACCGCGAAGCGGCGTGGCCCGCGAAATATAAGGATGCGATTTTTTACTGCGAATGGGGCAAGGGAAAAGTCCAGCTCTTCACGCTGAAGAAAAACGGCGCGACCTTCGACGCGACGATGGAAGATTTCCTGATCAACGATGGATCAGGTGAGTTCCGCCCGCTCGATCTGTGTTTCAGTCCCGATGGCAGACACATGTACCTCGCGGACTGGAACTACGGCGGCTGGGTGAACCCGAAGCGCGCGGGGCGTGTGTATCGCATCACGTATGTCGGTGCCGATGCCCCGAAGGTGCCAGATTCGCCGTTCGACAAAGGCACCGATGCCGCCGCGAAGCTGAGCGTGGATCAGCTCATTAGCACACTCAAGCACCCGGCCCACTCGCAGCGCATGCTCGCCCAATGGGAACTCGTCAAGCGCCGCCGCGACGCGATCGCACCGACCGTCGCCCTGCTCAAGGAGAAGGAGGCTCCGACCTTCGCCCGCATTCACGCCGCGTGGGTGCTCTATCACCTGGGCCTGTCGCTGGACAGTTACAACCCGGCGAGCGATCTGCTTTATGCATTGCACAACGGGCCGGATGACCTGCGGGCGCAGGCCGCCCGCGCGATCGGTACGGGTAAGTTCACAGGCGAGAATGATCGCGTGGTGAAAGGCCTCGTGCATCGGGCGAAGAACGACACGGATGCGAGTGTGCGCATGCACGCGGCTGTCGCGCTGGGCCGCATCGGTGATGTGGCTGCGGCGACGGAGCTTTTCCTGAGTCTCGATGATGCGGACACTTTTGCGCGGTTCGCGAAGGTGCAGGCGCTGCGGGCGATCAACACGTGGGACATGGCGGTGGCGTATGCGAACGCGGCGGAAGAGCGCGTCCGCGAAGGCACGCTGCTGGCGCTGACCGGTGTGTATGACGTCGGAGCTATTGAAGCGCTCGTGGCGATCGTGAAATCGAATCCGCACGAGGCGATCCGCGCTAAGGCTGTCGCAGCGCTGGGCGAAGTCACGCTGAAGGCTGATCCTTATGTAAAGGGCTGGTGGGGCACGCAGCCTGCGCGCGGCAGGCCGGCGCGGGAGAAGAAGCATGAGTGGGAAGGCACGGATCAAGCCCGGAAGACCCTCTTCGACGCGATGAGCGATGACCATCTGGCCGTGCGCCTCGCGGCCATCCGTGCATCGCCGCATATCAGGGGCATCATCATTGCCATCGCGCTCGTTGATCGTCTCAGGTCGGAGACAGATGACGCCGTGCGCTGGGAAGTGATCACCGCGCTGGCACAGCGGAAGGAGCACCTCCCCAGCGCGTTCGACCACCTCGCCTTGATGGCGGTTGACAAAGATCGTTCGATTGCGGCGCGCGAGCAGGCGATCCGCGGGACCATCTTGCTCAAAAGCAAACTGACAGGTGCCGGCAAGCTGACGGAATCCACTCTCGTCTCTCTGGCGAGGTGGGACGACACGCCGGCGGAAGTGATGGCGCGGGCAATCGAGGCGCTGGGCGCGCTGAATCTGCCTGAGGGCTTGCCGGCAATCCACAAGCGACTCGGGCACGGTGATGCGAAGGTGCGCGTTGCGGCGGTCCAAGCGTACGGCGCGATCGTGACGGCGCGGGCGACGCCGGAAGAACTGCCTCGCATTCGGCCACGGGTTGTCGATGAGGTCGTCGGGTTGTTGAAGGATGCGGATGGCGAGGTGAAACGCGCGACGCTGCGCATGCTCGTCTCGCTCAAGGCGACTGAAGCGATGCCGCAGATCATTGAACTCGTGCGCGATGACAGTGTGAAGCGTGAAGTCGCCGCGGCCCTGGTTGCGATGCCTGATCGAAGGGCGCTGCCGGTGTTGCTGGATTACGTCACGGACAAGAACGGGGAGGTGCGCAAAGACGCAAGCGCGGCTTTGGTCGCCCTGCGTGACACGATCATTGAAGATTTGATTGCTCTTCACAAGGCCAACGAGCTTAGGCCGGAGGTGCGGCGCGAGCTGGGTTCGCTGTTCGCATCACCTGCGCCGATCAAGGAATGGCAGCTCGTCGGGGCGTGGATGAAGGATGGCGCGCAGCCACAGTTCGATTACACAGCCGCGCCGAAGTTGGACGCACCCATCAAAGTCAAAGATCGCGAGATGAAGTGGCAGAAGGTGACGACGAATCATCCTGATGGTCTCGTTGATCCTTCGAAGTTCGTGCAGCCCGGCTCGGAGAACTGGGCCGTCGCCTACGCGGTGTTCACGACCGACAACGCCGGCAGCTTCGCCTACGCGCTGGGCAGCGACGATCAGGCGATGCTCTTTATCAACGGCGTCAAGGTCGCCGAGTTCCTCGGCAACCGCGGATGGGCAGCCGACCAGAACCGCGGCACCGTCACGCTCAAGGCCGGCGTAAATCACATTTACCTCTGGACCGGCAATACCGGCGGCGGGTGGAACTACAGCCTCGCCCTTGGCGGCCCCGACCCGCGACTTGCCTTTCTCTATAAGGATGTGCCGCCGCAGCTCGACCTCGCGGCCTATCGCGATCACGCCGGGAAAAACAAGGGCGATGCCTCGCGCGGCAAGACACTCTTCTTCGATGTCAACGGCGTCGGCTGCGTGAAGTGTCACGCCCTGGGCAAAGAAGGCACCGCAACCATCGGCCCCAACCTGTTGCAGATCGGCGCGAAGTACCCGCGCGAGGAACTCATCCGCTCCATCCTCGAACCTTCCAACCGCATCGTCTCGGGCTACGAACAGACGCTCGTCGAGACCGACGACGGCGAACGCTACAGCGGCATCGTCAAACGAGAGACGGATGATGAACTCGAACTCATTGATGCGAACGCCAGGGGCATCACGCTGAAGAAGAAGGCGATTGTCTCGCACAGGAAGAGCACGCTTTCGATGATGCCCAACGGACTGGAGAAAGGATTGAGCCTCGCGGATTTCGCGGATATTGTGGCGTTTCTTGAGGCGCAGAAGTGAAGTCAGATTTGACCACGGATTGCACGGATGGCACGGATGGAGAGGGAACAGAGATCAAAGCGGAGAGAACAGAAGTCTGATTCCTGCTCCTGGCTCCTGACCCCTGACCCCTGACCCCTGACTCCTGACTCCTGACTCCTGACTCCTCCCCATCCGTGCCATCCGTGCCATCCGTGGTTGTACACTCTCGGCTTGATTCAGCCGGCCTATACAGGTGATTAGATGCGTATCCTGCCGCCGTTTTATTTTCTCCTCGCCGTGGCCATCATGGTCGCCATGCGCGTGTGGTGGCCGGGGTATCAGTGGCTCGACTGGCCGTGGACCGGCATCGGCATCGTCGTCGGCCTGACGGGCTTTTCCATCACCATGTTCTGCGTGCTCTCCTTCACCAAGGCCGGCACCACGGTGCGGCCGTTCGAGCATTCGGAAGTGCTCGTGACCGACGGCCTCTACCGCCATTCGCGCAACCCGATGTACGTCGGCCTGGTCACCATGCTCACCGGCGTGGCTGTGGGCCTGGGCAGCGTGACGTCGCTGATCATTCCGCCGCTGTTCGCGGTGTGGATGACGATCGGCTTCATCGTGAAGGAAGAAAAAATGCTCGCCGAGCGATTCGGCGAGCAATATGAAACTTTTCGCAAGAGTGTGAGAAGGTGGATTTGAAGTGCGGCGCTAAGCCGCAAGCGGCTCACTCCGGTTTCCCGCTGCTCGTGTCCCACGCCCAGGCGTCGGTCACGCGGGTGTAGTCGAGCAGTTCTTCCTTCTTGAAAAAGAGTGCCACTTCGCTCGCAGCCGTCTCTTCGCCGTCGGAGCCATGCACGAGGTTGAAGCTGCGCGAGCAACTGAAGTCGCCACGGATCGAGCCGGGCAAGGTCTTGACGGCGTTCGTTTCGCCCATGAGCGTGCGACAGACGCTGATCGCTTCATGCCCGCGCACCGCCAGAACCAGCACCGGCGCGCTGGTCATGAACTTCACCAGCCCGTCGTAAAACGGCCGACCCGCATGCACCGCATAGTGCCTGCCCGCCAGCTCCTTCGTGATCAGCATCATCTTCGCGCCGACCACGGTCAGCCCTTTCTCCTCGAACCGGGAGATGATCCGGCCCATGAGACCTCGCTGCACCGCGTCGGGCTTGAGAATGATCAGTGTGGTTTGAATCGCCATTTGTGTGTCCTTTCGCCGGCTTGAAATTGGGCAAGTGTTATCGCTGAAACTCGCTCTTCGTGCAAATCGCCCGGAGATGACTGCTAAGGAAATGAGGAAATGAGGAACGGGATAAGGATCGAATCATTCAATTCCCTTCCTCATTTCCTCATTTCCTTAGCCACACTCCCCGCTTTCGATTGGCGAGACGCTTCGGGATAATCGTTGACTTGCAGGCACGCGATTCCTAAAGTGCCTGCATGCAGTACACGATTCGCAATGTGCCCCGCCAGATCGATCGCGCCCTGCGCCGCAAGGCCAAGGCTGAGGGTAAGAGTCTCAACGCGGTCGCGATCGAAGCGCTGGAGGCGGCGCTGGGCGTGAGCGGCGAGCCGATCAAGCGGCGCGATCTGAGTTTTATGGCGGGGACGTGGGACAATGATCCGAAAGTGGAGGAGGCTCTCGCGGATCAGAGGCGGATCGATCCGGAGATGTGGAAGTGAAACTCCTGCTCGACACCAACCGCTACACCGATCTGGCTAATGCCGTGACGGAGGCGCTGGAAACCGTCGAACGGGCGGAGATGATTTTTCTTCCTTTGATCGTGCTCGGAGAACTGCGTGGCGGATTCGCGCTGGGAAACCGGCGCGATGATAACGAGCGGGTTCTC
>JBBDXA010000038.1:0-47715 GCA_040902585.1 Phycisphaeraceae bacterium | reverse complement strand
AGGTCCGCCGAGCAGACCCGTGCGGACGACAACATCCGCCGCACACTCACACGGGTCTCGTCGGCGGACCTCCGCGACCCGTGGCACCCATCCGCTACCCCGCGCCCGGCACCGCGAAGCTGCTCAGCAGGTTGCCGGCGACGAGCCGCCAACCATCGACCATCACAAACAGCAACAACTTGAACGGCAGGCTGATCAGCACCGGCGGCAGCATCAGCATGCCCATGCTGATGAGCACGCTCGAAATCACCATGTCGATGATCAGGAACGGCAGATACAACCTGAACCCCATCAGGAACGCGACCTTCAGCTCGCTCAGCACGAAGGCGGGAATCAGCGTGAGCATGTCCACATCGCCTTCGGTCAGCTTGTCCGGCTGCGTCGTGTCGATGCCCCGGTAATTCAGGATCATGTACACGTCGTCCCAGTTACCCGCGTAGTCGATCTGCGCGAACATGAAGTCGCGGATCGGCTTCTTGGCGCGGGTCCACGCCTGAATCTCGTCGATCTCGTTGTTCGACAACGGCTGAATCACTTCCTTGTTGATCCGGTCAAACGTCGGAGCCATGACCAGAAACGTCATGAACATCGCCAGCCCCACGATCACCTGACTGGGCGGCAGATTCTGCGTGCCGATCGCCTGGCGCAGCAGGGCGAGCACGACGACGATGCGCGTGAAGCTCGTGCAGAGAATCAGCAGGGCCGGAGCGATGGTCAGCACCGTGAGCAGGACGAGAATGGAAAGGGCTGAGGTGAGATTACCCTTGGGCTCGCCCTCGGCGGTTTCTTCCGTGCCTGTCCCGCTGCCTGCGATGCGCGGCAGCGCCTGGGTCGCGCTTTCGAGCAGCTTGATCGGATTCACATCGGGGAAGGCGGAATTTTTTTCTTCCTGCGCGAAGGTGGACGGTGTGAGTGCAAAGAGAAGTATGAGGATCGCCGCTCCGATTCCCCTCCCTCTTAGGGAGGGGCCAGGGGAGGGTCGAGCGAACGACTTGCCATGACTCGTTTGCCGGACGGATGAACAGACGTTTGCTTCAGGGGCGCGCGAGATCGTCGGGAGGCCTGAGACCTGACCCTCCCCCAGCCCCTCCCTAAGAGGGAGGGGAGTCAGGCGCGACCCCGACTTCAGTCGCCACGCACCCTTCACGCCCCACCCCCTTCGCCGCCGCCGTTGCGCAGGCGTCCGACGAGGCCGGCCACGCCGTCGCGGGCGCGGTCGACCTGGTATTCATCTTCATCGGTGCCGATTTCCTTTTCGCCGCCGCTGCCGTACATGCCGGAGAAGCCCTGGAGCATCTTGCGGAATCCGCCGGTGATGCTGTCGCTTTTCGCGGTCGCGGCCGAGGTAATGATCTCGGCGACTTCCTCGGGCTCATCGATCGACGCCAGCGTGCGAAGGCCGGCGGCGGAATCGCCCACCACCAGCACGCGCTGGCCGACGCGAATGAGCAGCACGTGATTTCTCGGCGCGACTGAAACGCGCGAGAGCACCTGCACGGCCGGGTGCGGCCCGATCGCCCCGCCGACGCCGGCCTTGCGCAGGGCCCCGCGCAGGAGGAAGATCAGGATGAGCACGATGCCCAGCGCGGTGATGCCGTTGAGCACCCAGGAACCGGAGGCGACATCCGTCTGCGGCGAGCCGGGCAGTTTGCCGTCGTTGTGTTTCACGCGAGCGGAGAGCGGACGCTGTTCGTCCGGATCGGCGAGCTTCATTTGATTCGATGCAGCCGCGCGGTTCTCCGCTTCAGCCGAAGGACGCGTTGCCGAACCTGTCGCCGCCCTGCCGGTCGATCGCCCTTCCCCTTCACCTGTCTGATCCGCATCCACTTCGCCCGTTGCCAGTCGCTTGGCGAGATCGACCATGCGGCGATCGCCTGTGCCGCCCTTCTCAGCGGAAACTTCGCGAGGATCATTCGGCGACTTGGGCGATGCAGGTGAATCAATGGATTCAACAGGCCCGCGCGGCCCGACAGGCACGCTGCCCGCATTCGGCCCCGTTGGAAGAACCGGCGCGGGCGGAATCGATCCATCGCTTTGTGCGAAGACGGAAGATGTGCAAAGCAGCAGGCACGCAGCGCCGATCGGCGCTGCTGCCATGACGATCCACAGCACGAGCATCCTGCCCGCGCCCGGGTTGAAGCGCAAACGCGACATCGGCCTTCCTGGCCCAAGGTTCACGCCGGAGTCCATTCCAGCGCTGCCGACCGCTCATCCCGAGCGCCGGCTAATCATCCTTCGCTCAGCTCCCCGCGGATTGCGCTGCCGCCTCTTCAGCCTGCTGCTGAAGATCGTCCACGATTTCACTGATGCGAATACAGAAGTTGTCATTCAGCACGAGGACTTCCCCCCGCGCGACGAGTCGTTGATTCACATACACATCCACCGGATCGCCTGCGAGCTTGTCCAATTCGATGACGCTGCCTTCGTTAAGGCGAAGCACATCCTCGACGACCATCTCGGTCCGGCCGAGCTCGACGGTGACTTGCAAGTCCACATCGCCGAGCATGTCCAGACCGCCGGTGAGTGTCGCGGCGTGCGTGCCGCCCTCGAAGTCAGGCATGGTCATACCTCCGCCGGCGCTGCGTGCGTCGTCGATCATTTCTTTTACGGAAGCCTGAGCCCGCTCGAGCGCTTCATCGACCGGCGGAACAGCTTTGCCCGCGCTGCCTTTGGGATTGGACGTAGGATCAGCCATGCGAATACACCCTCGTTCCTATCATCGGCTTAAGGCAACGCGCCGCTTGATTTGTTATCGGGCGGGAACGGATCCGGGCACCAGGGAAATGTGCAAAGGCAGGCTCCCGGCACGAATCCGCGACGGGATCGGGCTCAGGAGTCGATGCGATAGGGCGTGCATCGCGTGATGAGGATGCGCTGTACTTTGGTCTTGCCGTCGGAGTCGGTCCCGAAGCGATCGTCAAGCACGCCTTTGATCTGGCGGGTGAGCGTCTGCAAGCTGTCTTCGTTCATGAAGGTCGGGTCAGCCCTGCGGAAAATCCCGGCGATGTCCGCGTGAATCTGCGCCGATTCGGACTTGAGCTTTTCCTGCACCAAAGTCTGATGCTTCTTCTGCACGACCAGGTAAATCTCCGTGTCGTAGAGGTAGACATCGCCCCGCCGACTGTTGGCGAATCGATCCTCCACGACCAGCTCTTCGACTTCCTTGTTGTTGTCGTTTGCGAGCTGGGCGGCCTTGTGATCGGCCTGAACTGGGGCGGGGCCGCCTGACAGGGCAAAGGCCACGAGTACCGTCACGATCTCCAGCACAAGCACGCCCACCAGGATCAGCAGCGTCTTGATCGGAAACTTCTTCTTCGCGGGCTCCGTGCCTGCCTCCGCGTTTTCAGTTTTTTCTTCTGCCATCTTTGGGCTCCGACCTTCAATTCAAGGAGAACTGTCATCCAATCGCGGTTTAATCGGGCGTGGGTCTGCTGACTTCTTCGACCAGTTGATCGCTGATCTCAATCGCCACGCGACGATTCGGTTCAGTAGCGCGGGTGTCGTATTCCCGCTTCTTCACAGGCTCCTTATCGGCATTTGCAATGAGCCGGATTCGTTCCGGTTCAATTCCGTATTCAAGCACCATCAGGTCCATCACGGCTTTAGCGCGGGCGAAGCTGAGTTGCCAGAGGTCCGAATAACTCGTCTCAGCGCCCAGTTCGCTCGTCGAAGCGTGGCCCTGAAGTTCGATCTTATTCGTGTAGCCCTTGATGAGGGCGATAACGGGGCGGAGCCTGTCCTTGGCGACAGGAGTGAGCTGCGCCGAGCCGGGCTCGAAGGTGACGCTGCCCAGGCCGCGGCGCATGTCCTTGCGGCTCTGCGTCACGCGCGGCTCGCGCCCCACGATGGCCGGGTCTTCCACCTGCCCTTCCTTGCGGCTCTTTTTCTGCTGCTGAAAGATCCTTTCGATCTTGATCATCAGGCTCATGGTTTTTTCTTCGCTGGTGGCGATGGGACCGCCGCCGCCGTGCAGGCCGAAGCTTTTTTGAATCTCGTTAGCGGTGGCGCGCCAGACACTGTCATCCTTCAATTCGCTCAGCGCGGCCAGCAGAATAAAGAAGCACAACAGCAGCGACATGAGGTCGCCGTAGGTAAGCACCCATTCAGGCGCACCGGCTGGAGGACATTTGCATTTACCCATTTTTGAGCTCTGAGCCTTGAGTTATGAGCTTGAAAGCAACGCGGCAAGCCTTATCCACACTGGCTTAAAGCTCACGGCTCATCGCTCATAGCTCTTCCTCACGCCGCCCTCTCTTCTTGGCCGCCCTTCCACACGCCGGGCGGAAGGAAGGTCTTGAGCTTCTGCTCCACGATGCGCGGGTTGTCGCCGCTCTGGATGGACATCACGCCTTTGATCACGATGGTTTTGTAGAGCGCCTCCTCGGTGGATCGCCGCGCCAGCCGATCGCCCAGCGGGCCGGTGACAGCGTTGGCGATGAGTGCGCCGTAGAGCGTGGTGAGCAGCGCGACCGCCATACCGGGGCCGATCTTCGAGGGGTCTTCCATGTTCTGAAGCATGACCACCAGACCGACGAGCGTACCGATCATGCCCATGGCCGGTGCGTACTTGCCGACCGCGTCGATGACGGCCTTGAACGAGTCGTGTCGTTCGGACATGTGATCGAGCTCGGCGGTCAGAATCGATTCGATCATCTCCGGATCGGTGCCGTCCACCGCCATCTGAATGCCGCGGACCAGGAACGGATCCTTGATTTCCTTCAACGCGTTTTCCAGGCTGAGAATGCCGTCACGCCGGGCGATCTCAGCGAAGCGCACCAGATCGGTGATGAGTTGCTCGATGGGCTGCTTGGCACCCTTCACTGCACGGATGATCGCCTTGGGCAGGCGCAGAACATAGTTGGGCGGATAGCAGTAGAAGACGATGGTGAATGTGCCGCCGACGACGAGAATCATCGAAGGCACGTCGATGTAGGCGGCCGGGCTGCCACCGAGCACGATCGCCCACATGACCAGTGCCCATGTGCCCAGCAGCCCGAATAGCATGCCGATGTCCATATCATTCCTCGCGGTCGTTTCGACCGATTCTCGAATTCGATCTGAACCGTTGCCGTTCCTTATCGGTCTGGCAAGTTGCGGTCCATGAAGCCGGCGTCCCATAACTGACGGCCATTCCGATTCGTTCGTGCATCAGTGCCAAGAGGCAAGCGCCTACGTCGGAGGCAGCAGCTTCCGCAGCGACTGCCCGTACTGAATCGCCAGCTTGACCACGTCTTCCATCGATTCCTTCACGATGAACTGATCGCCATTGATCAGGCGAACCGTCGTATCCGGATTGGATTCGACCGTCCTGATCAACTCGGCGTTGATCACGAACTTCTGTCCATTGAGTCGTGTCACAGTGATCATGGGTTTGGGCTAGTGGCTAATGGCTAGCGGCTAGTGGCTGCTCTCACCGAATCGTGTTCAGGAGCTCTTGAATCATTTCCTCGCTCGTGGTCAGCACGCGCGAGCTGGCGGTGAAGCCGGTGCTGGCGGTGATGAGGTTGATGAACTCCTGTGAGAGTTCGACGTTGCTCAGCTCCAGCGCCCCGCCGAGGATGCGGCCTGCGCCGCCGACCTGTGGCGACATGACCTGCGGCGTGCCGCTGTTGGCGCTGATGGTGAACAGGTTGGCACCGGCGGCGCTGAGACCCGCGGGATTGGCGAATCGCGCCAGCGCGATGCGGCCCTGGGTGCGGATCAGGCCGTTGGAATAAATGCCGCTGATGGTGCCGTCTTCGCCGATATTGAAGTTTTCCAGCACGCCGATGGGCGAGCCGTCCTGGCTGACCGCGTTGAGCGTGCTCTGAGAATCCGCCAGCGCGGTGATCGAACCCAGCGCCGAGTCGAACGCCAGGTGCATCTGCTGGGGCGTGAGGGCACCGGTGCTGTTGCGATCGATCGTGATGTCAGCGTTGTTGACCGTGATGATGCGGCCGCTGGTGTCGAAGGACATCGTGCCGTTGCCCAGCACCCGGCTCAGATCCGAATCCGCTTCGCTCTGGGCGTAGAAGCGCCACGTCGTGCCCGCGTTGGTCTTCTGTTCCAACACCACGCTGACGTCAACCTGCAGTTCGTTACCCAGACTGTCGAACCCGAAGAAAGTCGTGCGCACTGATTCGCCATCGGCACTCTGTGCTTTAGTAAGGTTGAACGGCAGGCCGGGCGTGGCGCTGCCCGCGTTGCGGATGATGTTGCCCGCGGCGACTTCCAGATCATTGACCGTGCCGCCGTTGCCGGTGATGGTGATCTGTCCTGCGCTGAGGGCAATGCCGCCCGAAACAGTCGTGTCGATACCCAGCACATCTTCAAGAAACGTCATGAAGTCCTGGAGCGTCGTGCCGGCGATATCCGCGGTGCCTGTGACGGCAGCACCGACTTCAAACGTGTGCGGAGGCAGCTTCGCTGAGCCCTTGGTCGCATCCTGAACGGTGATGATGTCGCCCAGATTGAACATCTGTCCGTTGGCATTGAAGAGCGAAGTGAGCGCATCACCCGCGACGGCCTGCGTGGTCAGGCCCACATCCGAGAAGATGGTGCTGCTGGTGGTGATCGAGCCCTGCGTGGTGATGTTGCCGCCGGCGTTGAGGTTGCCGGCGAAGCGGACATTCTCCGTCGCCTCGGCGAGCGTGGAGGTGCCGATGGGCACGTTCAGCGATTGCAGGGTGCCTTGGACGACGTTGAAATCGTTGTCAACGCCAAAGCCCTGGACAAGCCCGCCGTTGGGATTGACCAGGTTGTTGTTGCGGTCGAGTAGAAAGTTGCCCGCCCGGCTGAACCGCTGCGAGCCGGCGAAGTCGAGGATGAAGAAGCCCTCGCCTTCGATGGCCATTTCGGTGTTGACGCCGGTGGTCTGCACGGAGCCGCCGCTGAAGTTTTTCGCGATCGATCCGAACGCCACGCCGAAGCCCACGAGCGAAGGATTGGTGCCGCCCAGTTCACCGGAAGGGCCGGTGGACTGGCGGAGGACCTGGGTGATCTGCGATTGAAAATCGGCGCGGCTGCTCTTGTAGCCGACCGTGTTCACATTCGCGATGTTGTCGCCCGTGACCTGGATGGCCTGGGAGTTGGCCACCAGTCCGCTCAGGCCCGTGTACATCGCCGTGGTCAGTCCCATGCGTCACTTCCTTCGATGTTCAGCGCGTCGGCCTTGTGTCCCACTCGGCCGGCGGCGTATTACTTGAAGCTTCCCGAGTCCGTCCGGGTTGATTGTTTGCCTGTCGCACCAGGCCGCGTCAGAAGGGCCAAAAGGTCAGGGTTGGCGATCTGATCCACACTTGATAGCTGGCTGAGCAGGCGCTGTTCGATCGCAGCCATCGGTTTCGCTTCGCTCGTCGGCTCCGCCACTGGTTTCGTTTCCGTCTGCTGCGCTTCGGCGAGCAGCGATTCAAAATCGCGGCTTTCGATCGGCGGCTTCTCGCATCGCTTGCTCGATGAAGAATCAACCGGCCGAACCGCCGGCTCCAGCAGCCGCAAGAGTTCCGCGCCGTTACTCATCATGCACCTGTGGGCTGAGAGATCGAAGTCACGCGATCGATCGCCAGCGATTTACCGCTGGACAATTCAAGGACCGCCTTGCCTCTTTCGACGCGCACGCTGGCGACCACGCCGCTGATCGAATCGTTGTTCGCATCGAGGCCTTCCACATCCTTGCCGATGAGCCCCGCCGCCGAGGTCACGCCGTTTTGAAGTACGAGACTTTCAAGGCCCTTCTGAAGGGAAAGCTGACTCTCGATATTTCGCAGACTGCTCAGTTGCTCCAATAGCGCGCCCGAATCCTGAGGCTGAAACGGATCCTGATTGCTCAGTTCCGTCAGCAGGACCTTGATGAAGTCAGTCGAACTCAATGCGGCAAAGCCGCCGCCTGCGGCGCTCGCCTGTCCACCAATCGCTGATGCTGCGGAGTTGATTGCGGGTGTTGCCATGGTGTCCAGGGGTCAGGGGGCAGGGGGCAGGGGTCAGGGGTCAGGGGTCAGGAGTCAATGATTGCAAGCTAGTGGCTAGTGGTTAGTGCCTAGCGGTTGCTCCCCGCAAGAGCTTGATCGAATTCGGTCGTGTCATTGCCGTCGCCATGCTGCTGGCCAGTCCACCGGCCTTCGCCGCCTTGCCTTCGGGCGTACTGCTGGGCGCTGCGGCCGTCGTGGTTCGCGCCGTCTTGCTGGCCCTGCTGCGCGGAACCTTGTGATGAACTGTTGGTCTGCACTTCGATCTTCTCTACAGTCAGGCCCTGGCGGTCCAGCGCGGTACGCAGGTGGCCCATCTGGTCCATGAGCAAGTTGCGTACCGACTCGTGCTGGGCGGTGAACCGGGCGTTGACCACGCCGTCTTTCACCATCAGTTCAATGCGCACAGCCCCAAGCTCCGGGGGCGTCAGTCGCAGCGTGACCGAGCCGCCACGCTGATTCACCGCCGACTGAAGCCCGCGCACCACGCGACCGACGTTCACGTCATCGCGCACATTCTGCTCCGGCACCGGCGAGAATTGCGCGGCTGCGGTCTGACCGGGCGCGGCATCCGCCTTCGCCGTCGGAGCAGCGCCGGTGTGCGTGGAAGGCGCAGTAGCAGAGGGCGCGGGCGCAGAAGAATCACTCGCTGTGCTTGCAGTGGCCGCAACCGTCTTCACGGATTCACCCGTCGGCTGCTGAAAGGAAGAATGGTTTCGATTCGCGGCTCCGCCTTGACCGCCAACGGAAACGACGGCCTGTGACGTGGTCGTCGTCGCCTGCACCGAAGGCTCACCTTCTTCGGCAAATGCAGCGCTCGTCCCCTTCGTCTCAGCGGTCATGACAGGTCGATCCGATGTGTGCGCCGTTGGAGCGGCCTTCGTGCTCTCAACGACCTGCGCCGCGACTTGTGGCTGCGAGGCAACTTCGACAACGGGCGCTGTCGTCGCCGCGGCCGGTGCCTCGACCGTCTGCGATGCAACCTGCGCTTCAGCAACCTGCTGCGGCTGCACCTGCGGTTGGGTTGGTGTCAACTCAATGGGAACAGCCACGGGCGCAGCGATCGCTTCCCCTGTTGCGACAACCTCCACCGCGCCAGCCTGCTGCTCTTGGTCCGCACCGGGATTCACCTGTGCTTTGTCCGTCTCAACTGGCACCGCTGCGACAGCAGGATCAGCATCTTGCGAGATCACCTCGCCAGTATCGACATCCGTTTCACCCTTCTTTTCAGGCCTTTCGGGACGCTGCGGACGCTCGGCGCGCTCCGCCCGCTCAGGCTTCTCCGCTGAACGATCGCGCGGCTCGACCGCCGCCGCTGCTTCATCACGGCCTTCATCGCGCGGCGAGGTCTGACGCGATTCGTTGGATCGCAGCGACTCGTGAAGATCACGTTTCGCAATCGCTTCGCGCGCCGGCTGCGAGCGCACTTCACGCGCAGCGCTGAACGCCTTGTCAAAGGAAAGCGGTGGTTCCGCGGTGTTGCGTTCGTTGGGTTTTGGAGTGGGCCTGGCCTGAGCCGGGTCTTGGAGGGAAGTGATCAGCGTTCGAGCTTGAAGGTTCATGGGGCGTTGTCCGCGGCGGCGCTGAGCTTGTCCGGGCTCAGCATGTCCACGCCACGCTCGCGCAATCGCTGGATCAGGTCTGCCGCCTGCGCCGCTTCGGGAGGTTCCTTGAACTCCGAGATCACGGCCGCCGCTTTGCGAAGCTGCATCGCCCCCAGATATTGCAGGACGTCATCGAAGCGTCCCTGCGACATCAACTGGCTGAACAGCTCCTTGACCTGTTTGGCCCTGAGCGATTCGTACATCTTCACCGCCTGCTTGAAGTCTTCATCTTCACGGCGCTTGCGTTCCTTCTCCAGAATCTGCTCAAAGGCCAGTCGCTCCGCGTCGAGCTTGGCACGCCCTTCTTCGAGCAATCGACGTGCCAGTTCGTTGGACCGGCGAAGGTCTTCGATATCACGCTTCAATCGCTCGTATCGCTGCAAGGCAACTTCGTTCTTCTCCTGATCTTCCGCAATCTGCTGCGCAACTTGTGCGGGGCCCTCGGCAATTCTCTGCAATCGGGCCACCTCGCGCTGGTCGGTTTCTTCCTTCAGCTTTGTCGCCTCTGCGGCTTCCTTCTCCGCTTTTTCTTCTTCGATCGTTGAGGAGAACAGGCCGACAAGCTGCGTCATGCGATCGTGGCTCAGACGGTCCGTGCCGTTGAGCCAGGCAATGAAACCGCCCACGGCGAGGGCGTTGATGAGGAGCACGAAGGTGAGAATGGTCCAGAAGGTTCGCATGGTCTAATCCATCAGGCTGCGTCGCCGCTGGTGGGCGAGGGAGGTTGGGTCATGAGGTGAAAGGCGAAAGCGCCGACGCCGATTTCATCGAGCATGGCTGATTCGCGACGGTCCTGCTGCTGCTTCCATTTCTGGAATTGCAGCTCGCGCAGGCGTTCGATCGCCTTGCGCGCCTTGGCGGCATCAATCAATCGGGCACGGGATGATTCAACTTGTTTTTCCAGCGCCGCAATGCGCGTGACCAGTTGATGGGCCCGGGCAGTGGTCTGTCCGCTGAAACGGGCGAAGTTGCCGACGCGGTCCATATCCACCTGCCCGATGAGCCCATCACGCAGGTCACGCTTGGAAGTCACGATCGTGGTCTGCATTTGTCGCAGTTGATCCAGCAGGATCATGCGCTCGCGCGTCACCTTCGCAAGATCACGCTGGCACTGGTCTTCAGCCAGGCGTCGCTGTTGAAGGACCGGCTCGAGGTTGAAGACGAACTTGGCCATGGTTAAATCTCCTGCGGCGAGCGGAACGAATCTCCCTATTGCAACATCGGTGCCTCGAGCGCGGTTTCGTCAACTTATTCGGACGTTTCCTCTTACTCCCCTCCCTCCCAGGGAGGGGAATCAATTCATCCAGCGGCCATTCATCACCCGCGCGGCCCCGCCGGCCTGGCCTGCGTCTGCTTCGCCATGCTCTTCTTCGCTTCCGCGATCGAGTTCGTCAGGGCGATCAGCAGCCGCTTCGCGTGATCGAAGTTCGCTTTGCCCTTGGCTTCGCTTCTTGCCTGCTGAAGTAGCTGATCGATGGCGGGCTTGCAGGCGATCGCCATGTCGAAGTCCGGGTTGCTGCCTGCCGGGTACGCGCCGATGTTGAGTAGATCCTCCACATCGCGGTAGGCGCTGAGCATCTTGATCACTTCCCGCCGCGCTGCCTGATGGTCGGGCGTCGTCACCGAGTCAGCAACACGACTGATCGAAGTGAGTACATTGATGGCGGGCCAGTGATTGCGGTTCGCCAGCGCGTGACTGAGTTGCACGTGACCATCAAGGATGCCGCGGGCGGCATCGGAGATCGGGTCCGTCACTTCATCGCCTTCGACCAGCACGGCAAAGAAGCCGGTGATCGATCCCTTGCTGGTACGCCCGCAGCGTTCGAGCACCGTGGGCAACAGTGAAAAGACACTCGGCGGAAAGCCGCGCGTCGCAGGCGGCTCACCGGCTGCGAGACCTACCTGACGCTGCGCCTGACACAAACGTGTCACCGAATCCATCAGCAGGAGGACGTTCAGGCCCTGATCGCGAAAGTACTCGGCGACGGCGGTTGCCACGACCGCCGCGCGGATGCGAAGCAGTGCGGGTTCATCGCTGGTGGCGCAGACCACGACGCTCCGCTTCATGCCTTCTTCGCCGAGTTGTTCATCGATGAAGTCGCGCACTTCGCGGCCGCGCTCGCCGACGAGGCCGATGACCGTGACATCCGCCGAGGTATGCCGCGCCATCATGGAAAGCAGCGTGCTCTTACCGAGGCCGGGCGATGCGAAGATGCCAAGTCGCTGGCCTTGTCCGACGCTGAGCATGGCGTCAATCGCGCGGACACCTGTCGCCAGCGGCTGATCGATCGGCGGGCGATCCATCGGATCCACCGGCGAAGGCGTGAGCGACCAGGACACCGTGTCATCGATCGGCCCCTTGCCATCGATCGGCCGACCCATCGCGTCCACCACGCGGCCCAGCAGCTTGAACCCGACGCGCACAAACTGACGGAACTGCCCTGCCGTCACACGATCACCACGGCGAACGCCGGCCATCGGTCCCAAAGGCATGACGACCGTTTCGTTGCGATCAAAACCCACGACTTCGCCTTCGAGCCTGTGATGCTGCGAGCCAATGCGACTGTCGATGGTGACCGAAGCACCGACCGGCGCGGGCAGGTCAACCACGCGTACCGCCAAGCCGCGCGCTTCCAGCACGGTGCCGGAGAGCTCGATGGTGGCGGCGTCGGCGAGGGTGTCGAGTTGCTGGTCGAGGAGTGACATGGGAGGAAGAGGGCAGGAGTCAGGAGGCAGGAGTCAGGGGGAGCGGGGGTTCGTCAACATCATCTGTTGGCGCATTACCATCAGGAATAATCAGCTCAACCAGCCTTCGCATCTGCGTGTCAACCGTCGCATCGATGCGGCCCTGCCCGTAGGCGACCATGCAGCCGCCGCGGGTGATCGTGTCATCTTCCGCGACTTCCACGTGCTCCAGATGGGCGAGGCCCTTAAGCAATTGCGGCATCGCTTCATCGACCGCAGCGCGATCCGCCGGGTTGATGCGCACCGTCACATCCGTCGGACGCAGTACATAACAGATCGCCTCGGCAAGCTGATCGACGATCACTTCCGAATCCACCTGCACCACGCGCTGCACCACCTTCTCGGCGAAGATCAGGCCCAGGCGCAGAATCGTCTGGCGGGCGTCGCGCTCGGCCTGCTCGCGCTGAGCGCTCCAACCCGCAGCCGCTTCGAGCCAGGCGTTCTGAATCTGCTTCAACTGTGCATCGCTCCTGGCCAGCGCCTCGGCGTGGCCCTTCTTGAGGCCTTCTTCGGTGCCCTTGAGCAGGCCTTGATCATGGCCGGCCTTCTCCGCATCAGCGCGCGATTGTTTGGCAACCAATGCCGCCTTCGCTTGCGCATCAGCGATGATCTGATCCGCCTGCTGCTGAGCCGCCTCGCGCAGACGATCCGCCTGTCGCCGCAGATCGCCCATGTCCAGAACGATCGCGTCGCGAAGATAATTGGGAGCAAGTTGGTTCTTGATGACAGCCATTTTTGAGCTATGAGCTATGAGCTATGAGCATTGTGCACGATGCGTATCCATGAACGAAGTGCAGAAACAGGTTCCGGGCAGGCCGCTGGCTCAGGGCTTAAGGCTCCAAGCTCATAGCTTTCCTACACCACCATCTCACCCGCGCCGCCGCGGCCGCTGATGATGATCTCGCCCGCGTCTTCGAGCCGTCGCACGATGTCGACGATTCGCTGCTGCGCCGATTCGACATCCGAAACGCGCACCGGGCCCATGTAATCCATGTCTTCCTTGATCATCTCCGCCGCGCGGGCGGACATGTTGCCGAAGATCTTCTGCTTCAGGGGTTCGCTCGCCGTCTTCAGCGCCAGCGCGAGTTCGTCGTTATCCACTTCCTTCATCACCGCCTGGATGCCCTTGTCATCCACAAGCTTGATATCTTCGAAGACGAACATCAGTCGGCGAATCTGCTCGACCAGCTCGGGCGACTCGGCCTCGAGGCCTTCCATAATGCCCTTCTCGGTGGTGCGATCGACGAGGTTGAGCACCTCAGCCACCGTATCCACCCCGCCGATCTTCTCGAACGATTGCGTGAGAAGATTGGAGAGCCTCGCTTCCAGGCCGCGCTCGACCTCGGCGATGACTTCCGGGTTCGTCTGTTCCATGTTTGCGACGCGCTTGACGACTTCGATCTGTTTGGGCCCGGGAAGCCCCGCGAGAATTTCTGAAGCCTTGTGATACGGCAGGTGCGAAACGATCAGCGCGATCGTCTGTGGATGTTCATCCTGAATAAACGTCAACAGGTTTTCCGTCTCCGCCTTCTGAAGAAAAGCGAACGGCGTCTTGCGCACCTGCTGCATGATCTGCTGAAGGATGCGGTCGGCTTCCTTCGGGTCCAGGCTCTTGCCCAGCAGACTGCGGGCGTAGTCGAGGCCGCCTTCGTTGACCCACGCCTGCGCAGCCGCCTGTTCGTAAAACTCGCCGAGCACACGATTGCGAATGATGACCGGCACCTCGCCGAGTCCGGCGAGTTCACGCGTGACTTCCTCGACCGTTTTAGAATCCAGCTCGCGCAGCAGTGCCGCGGCGGAGGCCTGGTCGATCGAGAGCAATAACACCGCAGCCTTGGTCAGGCCGGTGAGTACATCATCAGGATTGAGTTTGCCCATCAGGCGAGGCATGTTGTGTTACTCCGGCCCGGTTGCGAACGATTCAAACGCAGCGACAAAGATCATTCCTCCGCCCGCACCCATCGTTTGAAGAGCGTGGCCGCCTCCTGCGGATGCTCGGAAACAAGCTCGTCGATCTGCTGAGCGACCTTGCGGCTGTGCATTTCCTCTTCCGCCAGTTCGAGACCCATCATGGCCTGTTCGTGCTCGCCCGCTTCGCCGATGAGCAATTCCTCGGTGGTGATCCGCGGGGGAATGCCGGCCAGTTCCTCAGCCGTGGGCATGGCGGCTACCTTGCTCGACTTTCGCATCAGGTGAAACACCAGCCCGATGCTGAACAGGCCCAGCACACCAAGCACCGCAGGCTGCATCCAGGGCCCGCTGACGAAGGTGCCGATCGCGCCGTTGGCCGCGCCCGACTGCATCGCCAGCACCGCGCTCATGTCGCGGATCATGTGAACCGTCACCGATCCCGGCGCGACTTCGCTGCGAATGAGCGGCTCAACCTGCTTCTTGATCTCCGCCAGGTGAAGATCAACGAGTTGCTGAAGGCTCGCGTCATCCGGTTCAGGCGCGTCGGCGGGCTTGCCGTGGTTGAACAGGCCGACAAAGTAAGTGCGCGGCACGTTGACCGTGACGTTTACTTCCTGCTGCGTCTGGCCGATCTTCTTGATGCGTTCGCGCTGGGTCAGGGGCAGCGTGTCGAACTCTGTTTCGATCTCTTCGGTCTTGCTGGAGCCGCCGGTCTTGGCACCGGCAACGATGTCCGCGCCGGTGTTGGAACGGGCACCCGCTTCGCCGCCGCTGCGGGCGTCGGTGGTTTCCGATGTCTTGGATCGCTCCTTCTTCACGGCAGGCGATTCGTTGTACGTGTACTTATCGATCTCCGCACGCTGCGTCGCATCCGTTCGCACGGCGACAGCCACGATCACGTTGGGGATGTATCGCAACAGGTCGGAGATCTTCTGGCGTACGTGACTTTCCAGTTGCAGCATGTGCGCCATCTGCTGATCGGACGAAAGCTCTTCCGGATCGGACACGCGATGAGCCTTGCCGCCGGCCGCGTCGATGACGACGACATCCATCGGCGACATCTCCGCCACCGCGCCGCCGACGAGACTGGCGATGGCATCGACAAGGTCACGGTTCATGCCTGCGCCGCCCTGCATGACGACGTTGACTGATGCGCTGGGCTTGACGAAGGTGCGGCCGAAGCCGTTCTGCTGCGGCATGGAGATGACGACGTCAGCGGCGCGAACGCCTTTCATTTTCGCCACGACCTGCCCGAGGAATTTCTGCTTGGCCTGGAGGAAGGCCATCGAGGTCTTCGCGCTGGTGTCCCAGGGCGAGGCGGTGAGGATCATGTCATCGAAAGCTTTGGAAGTGTCCGCGGCCATCATGCCGCCCGCTTCGATGGCGGCGATGGCGTCCAGGTGCTGGCTGTAGGGGACGAGGATTTGTCCGTTGTCGGCGCGCACATCGATGCCGCGCTGCTGGAGCATGGCCACCACTTCAGCCTGGCGATCGCCGGCGAAGGAAGTGACCGGCACGTACTCCGGCTCGGCGACGAGCAGCATCACGAGATAGCCCGCCAGCAGCACGATGACCGCCAGCGCGCCGATGAGCCACTTCGTATTCGCGGACATCTGTCCAAGCTGCACGCGAATCTGTGTCCAATACCGCGTCAGAAAAACCATGTCTCGGCCTCCATGCCGAAGAGCCCTGAGCCCTGAGCACTGAGCTGTGAGCCAGAAGCGACGGCCTTACGTGGCGCGTAGCTTCGAAGCGTAAGCGGTCAGCATCCTGCTGACTTCATCGACCAACATCGACAATTCATCCGCGTCGTCGCGGCCCATGTATTCCAAGTCTGCCGCAAGAATCGCATAGTAAGCCAGTTCACTTGATGAGCCATGTGCAATGTGCAGATACCTGGCCATTTCAGCCTCGCCTCCGCGGCCACACCCTTCGGCGATGTTCGCCGGAATCGACACGGCCGCGCGCTGCATCTGGTTGGTCAAGCTGAATCTCTCTGATGAAGGAAAGTCCCTGGTCCACTTGTAGGTTCGCAATGCAAGTTCATGCGCTTTCTTCCAGACAACCAGACGCTTGAAGTCGCGAGCCCCAGCCATCGTGAAACACTCCGTCAAGTTATTGGTTTCTTACTCAAAGCTCATAGCTCACCGCTCATAGCTCCTACACACGCATCTGCTTGATTTCCTCATACGCATCCACCAGCTTGTTCCTGACCTGTTGCAGCATCTGGAAGGCCATGTCCGCCTTCTGCTTGGCGATGAGGACGCCGGCCACATCGTCGCGCTTGCCGGTCGTGAGGTCTTCGATCGCATGCTCAGCATCCTGCTGGAGCTTGTTGACCTGCTCGATGTTCTTCAGGAGCACATCATTGAAACTCGGACCGCCGCCTTCACCGGGCGCGCCGGGACCAGCCGGTGCTTTGGGCACCATGTTGCCGCGTGCTGCGCCGATGAGTCCAAGTGGGTCGGTCATGGTTGAGCCTTGAGCTATGAGCGGCGAGCTTTGAGCCGGCGAGCAACGAGCGTTTCTGGCTCAATGCTCATCACTCAAGGCTCACAGCTCTCACGCCAGCAATCTCAGACTGCTTTGAATCATCGCCTTGGTTGCTTCGGTGGCGGTGATGTTCGCTTCGTACGCCCGGCTGGCATCGAGGGCGTTGATCATTTCCATGGCAGGGTCAATATTGGGGTAGTTCACGTTCCCATCCTTATCGGCGAACCGGTGGCCTGGTTCGTACACCTTGCGAAAGTCGCTCTGGTCCTGCTCGATCGTCCGCACATGCACGCCTTCACTGCTGCCTGTCGAAGGATCGCCGGTGGACAGAATCGCCATCCGGCGACGGAACGGCGAGTAGTTGCCCTGGGCATCGGTGATGGAATAACGATTCGCCAGATTCGCACTGGTCACTTCCAGGCGCGTGCGCTGGGCGATCAGGCCGGAAGTCGAGATGTCGAGTGAGTTGAACATAGCTTTGAGCTTTGGGCAATGAACTTTGAGCGAGAGTTGTGAGCTTTCCGCGTGCCTTGTCTTACTCAAGGCTCATAGCTCATAGCTCATAGCTCCCTCATGGCCTCTCCCGAATCGCCATCTGGATCAACGAGAACTGATTGCGAATCAGCTCGATCGCGGCGTTGTGCGTCATCGTATTTTCGGCGAGGCGCTGCATATTGCGTTCGAGGTCGATGTTGTTCTGATCGTGAAACAGCACGTTCTCGTGAATCTCATCGGCGTGAGCGGTGATGCCATCGGTGCGGAAGAACAGTTGAGCAGTATCACGAACATGCAACGGGCCGTTGGTTCGGCCGCCTCCGCCGCGACGATCTTCGATCGCTTGCGTCAGGGCCGCCTGGAAGGATTTCACATCGAGATCGCGGGCCTTGAAATAAGGATTCGACAGGTTGGCGATGTTGTTGGTCAGCACCCGATGCCTGGATTCAGTGAACTGAGCCAGACGTTCGAGGGCTGGGAGCGCTCCGCTGTCGAACATGCCTTGAATCATCGTTTGCATCCTGCGCTGTGCTGCGGGCTCCGCCCGCGTGAGTCTTCACCTGTTTCAACAAGCAAGTGCGATGCCTGAGAGCGTTGAACTTTCAGGCTGCGGATTTCTGCGGTGAATGTTTCGCGTCTGGCTGGCATCATCATTGCTTGCAGCGCAAGTGTTGCGCGAGTGGGTCAGGTCGTTGTTGCGCGGTTGGACCCACGGACGGGAGTCCGAGGGCTTTGGCGTTTGTTGATTTCACACAGTCTGGGCGACGAGTTTGAGTTCCTTCCATTTCTTGAGCTTCAGACCGAGGGTGCGCACGCCGATGCCCAGCACCTTCGCGGTGCGTACGCGGTTGCCGTTGTGATGCTTCAGGGCCCGCAGGATTTCTTCGCGTTCGGTTTCCTCCAGCGGACGAATCGGGCCTTCATCAAAGGCGTCGGCTGACACCTGCACCGGCGACACCCCTTCCCAGGGCATCGCAATGCTGCGCGAAGGCGACACACGCGCTCCGCCGAACCAGGGGCGAATCACATCCGCATCGATCACCGGCTCGCTGCTGAGCACACTCGCGCGCTCGCAGATATTTTCCAGCTCGCGCACGTTGCCCGGCCAGTTGTAATCCTTCAATAGGCCAATCGAATCCGAATCAAACCGCTTCGGCTCGCGCCCTTCGCGCACCGCCATGCGCGAAAGGAAATGCTCAGCCAGCAGCGGAATGTCCTCGATACGCTCACGCAGCGGCGGGATGACAATGGGCAGCACGTTCAGGCGGTAGTAGAGATCCTGACGGAAGGAACCGTCCGCCACGCTCTGCCGCAGGTCGCGGTTGGTCGTGGCGATGACCCGCACATCCACTTCCATGGTCAGGCTCGAACCGACACGCTCGAACGCACGCTCCTGAAGCACGCGCAGCAGCTTCGCCTGGAGCGCGGGACTGATCTCGCTGATCTCATCGAGCAGGAGGGTGCCGCTGTCGGCGAGTTCGA
Source organism: Phycisphaeraceae bacterium (assembly GCA_040902585.1). Classification (GTDB taxonomy): domain Bacteria; phylum Planctomycetota; class Phycisphaerae; order Phycisphaerales; family Phycisphaeraceae; genus JBBDXA01. The sequence goes on along the minus strand of JBBDXA010000038.1, from coordinate 29,042 downwards.
ACCGGCCTTTGCGCATCTGCTCGGCACCGGTAAATGAGCCTTTTTCGTGGCCGAAAAGCTCACTTTCCAGCAGGCTGGCGGAAAGAGCGGCACAGTTGACCGCGAGCATGACCTTGTCGCGGCGCGGGCTGTGGGCGTGAATGGTGCGGGCGACGACTTCCTTGCCGGTGCCTGATTCGCCGCAGATCAGGACGGTGCCGTGACTGCTGCGGGCGATCTGCTGAATGAGCTGCGCGAGTTGTCGCATGACCGGCGAGCGACCGACGAGCGAAGGGCAATCAAGCTGCGGCTCGGAGTTGCTCTTGAGCGCAGCGTTTTCATCCGTCAGGCGACGATGCTCGACCGCGCGGCGCATGGTGAGAACGAGCTGATCGCCTTCGAACGGTTTCTGGATGAAGTCGAACGCACCGCTCTTCATCGCGGAGACGGCATCGTTGACGGAGCCGAAGGCGGTCATGAGCACGACGGGCAGCGTGTCATCGAGTTCCTTGAGTTTGCCGAGCAACTCAAGGCCGTCCATCTCGGGCATTTTCAGATCGGTGATGACGGCCGCGGGACGATGCCGGGCAATGAGCGCCATCGCCGCAGCGCCGGCGCCGCAGGAGATCACACTGAAGCCGGCGCGCTGGAGCGTGGAGCCCACGCTGTCGCGCATCATCTGCTTGTCATCAACCACAAGGACCTTGGAACTCATGAAGCACTCCCGTGTTCTTTCTCCGCGTCATGCGAAGGAATACGAATCTCGAAAACCGCTCCGTCATCGTTGTAAACGGAGATTGATCCGCCATGGGCATCGACGATGCGATGGACAATGGCCAGGCCCAGACCGGTGCCTGTGTTACGTGTCGTGAAGAAGGGGTTGAAAATACGATCGACATCCGCCTCGGCGATGCCGGGACCGGTGTCGCGGACGATGAGAATGAAGTGATCGTCTTCGCGACGCGCGGCGAGGGTAAGAGCACCATCCCGACAGGGTGGTGCTCCCGCTGCCATCGCTTCGACCGCGTTGCGGATCAGGTTGACCAGGGCCTGGTGGATCAGGTCACGGTCCACCGCGACGCAATCGCCCTCTTCGAGCGAGTCGTCAAACACCACATCGACGTTGGCCGCGTCGAGCGCGGGCAGGTTGGCATCGACCGCCCTTTCGAAGAGATCGACGATGGGCACAAGCTCACTGCGGGGCCTGATTTCACGGGCAAAACTGAGGACATCGCAGACGATCGCGTTGAGGCCGCGCACGGCATCGGCGATCTTGCGGGCGGTTTCTATCTGGGGCTATTGGTCACGCGTCGTGACCGCGCCCAGATCCTGGGCGATCATCCCCGCGTAAAGCTGAATCGCGCCGAGCGGGTTGCGAATCTCGTGTGCGATGCCAGCCGCCATCTCGCCCAGCGCCGCCAGCCGCTTGCCGCGCTGGAGCTGGGCATTGGCTCCGCTGAGTTCGTGTTGAAGTCGCGACACTTCATCGTGCAATGCTTCATGGCTGCGCTGAAGCTTGTCGGTGACATCATTGTAGGCGCGGATGATGCGCGCCAGATCGTCCAGCCTTTCGGCAGGCGCGAGCTCACGCGATGACGCATCGGCTGATGGGCCGGGCTTCGCGCTTACTTCGATGTGTGCTTCCATCACCGCCATTGTTTACCCGTTCCCGAGTCAACCCTGCTGATCCGTGAATCGCCCCTGTTTCGCGGCTGTGAGCGGCGACCGGGGGTTCGTTGCACCACTTGCTGAGTCGTACGCTTTGGCGGCCGCCCCGCCCTGCTTGAGCTTGCGAAGTTCGTCGCTGAATCGGCCTCGCACATCAGACAGGGCAGCACGATCGATTTCATCCTGCGCGATGATCTGCGCGTTGAGCTCTCCGATGCGCTGGGCTGCGGCGACGATCGTTTCCCGCTCATATTCGCTGAGTGATTCATTGAGCTGCGGCCAGCGGGAGGCATCGGCATCGAGTACGCGCTGCACATCCTGAATCTCTTCGATGAGTCGCTGACGATGGGCGAGCAGGTCGAGCAATGACTCGCCTTCGCCCGCGGCGATAAACCGCTGCTGATGAACTGCGAGACCTTCCAGTCGCTCGTACAGCATGACTTGCTGCTGGAGCGTCTTGATGAGTGAAGCGGCGTCGAGGGCGGGCTGCTGGGGGGCAGTCCGCCTCGTTTCGACACGCGCAGAAGGAGGCAAAAAGGTGGTCATCCGTGACCCTTGTTCAAGGCAGTTCGGGCCTGATGCAACCCGTCAGCCAACCGCGGCGCGTCCTTGCACACATCGATCAGCGTGTTAGTCCTATCGTCAAGCGGGCGTTTTAAGTCCAATATTTTTATGGGACTTGGGTGGAATCAGGCGAAGGCGCAAGCGGGAAGGGAGATCAACAGGAACTTACCGGGGGGTGTTTCCATCCGCACTGGCCTGTTCGTCGAACAGGTTCAGCTTGCCGCTCCAGGTCAGCCAGTCCTGCCAGTGCTTGCGGGTCATGGGCAGGCTCGGGTCGTTGAACGCTTCCTCCGGAATGCGGCGAAGGTGATCGCGAGCCCGCAGGTTTACCGCCCGGGCGTTCTGGTACTGCCCCAGTTCCGCGTAGGAATTGACCATCTGCACCAGGGCGACGAGCGAAGCCGGGTGATCGTGCCAGCGCCGGGCGGCTGCATCGTAAAGCTCGATCGCCTGTTCGAATCGCCGCAGGTCAAAGGCACAATCCGCCCGGTAAAAGTAGGCATTGCGAAAGTACAGAAGCTGGATCGGCGTGAGATCACGCTGATCCATCTCGCCAAGCTGCGTCACCACCTGGCTGTGCAGAATCAGGGCCTGGTCCAGGCGGCGAGCGCGCTCGGCCTGGAACTCGCGCACCTTGCTCTGCGGCAAGGGCTCGCTGAGCGTCTGATCGATGGCCGCGATCGACTGCCGGTAAGACTCGGCGAGCAGGAACCGCAGCTCCGCGCCCTGGTTCGTTTCGCCGTAGCGCTCCACCGCCATCGCCAGCCGCTGAATGGCGTTCTCGTAATCCTTTGTCGCGTGGTACAGCCGACCGAGCATGATCAGGGCATCGCGATACTCAAGACTCTGCGGCGTGATGGCCGGGTGATTGGTGACGATCTCCACCAGCAAACGCGTCGCTTCCTCCGACTTTTCACTGTCGATCATCGCCCGCGCCATGGGCACGAGCGCCGCCAGCGTGGTCTTGTGCGTGGGGAACTGCTGGCGAAGGTCCGTGAATCGTTTGATTGCCTGTTCGTACGACTTGCCCGCCAGGTGCGAGATGCCGATGCGGTACATCGCATCAGGCCGCCGCGGATCATCGCCCCGACTCGTGATGAACTCTTCATACATGGCCGCGGCCCGCTGCCACCGGAACGCGTTATCAAACGCTCCACCGGCGGCCCACATGCTGTCGGCTGCGGCCTTGGGATTGGCGGTGCCCACCTTGCGGGCATGGTCGGCATAGGCTTTGGCGGCCTCCTCGAAGTGCCGCGCCGCTTCCTGCCGAATCACCCGCAGCGCTTCCTTGGAGCGGTCCGCCACGTTGGATAGATCGCCGCCCTTGGCACCCGCAGCCGCCCGCAGGATCGATCCGCCGCCGGGCACCGCTTCGCTGGGCAGCGGCAACCCCGCATCATGCAGCAGCTTGGTGGCGATGCGTTCGTGCGTCACTGCCGCCAATGCCGACCACGCGGCCGGCGTCTGATCGCCGTGCAGCGGCTTGAGTACTTTCAGATACGCCAGCGCCGTGTCAAACTGCTCCAGATCGCTCGCCGAGACGTGATGCGCCAGAGCCACGTGAATCACGCGGTCCCGGCGCTCCGAAGGCGGCGCGGGATTCTCCCGAAGTTGCAGCGTGCGCACCGCCAGCTCCAGGTTCGCCAGGGCCTCAGCGTGCTGCCCCATGCGTCCTTCGCAGTCCGCCCTGCCGATGAGCGCATCCATATAAGGCGAGCGGGCAGGGTCGCGATCGGTCGAGCGATAGTTCTGTTCCGCCAGCTTGAAGTGCTGCCACGCGGCCCGCACATCATCCGTCTGAATCAGCTCGATCTGACCCAGACCGACGAGCACCTCGGCATTGAGCGGGTCGGCCGGCGGCAGCTTCGCCTGGGCCGCGACGAACGCATCCTTCGCCACGCCGAACTGCCCGATTTGAAGATACGCCTTGGCGCGAAGCACGTGCAGCGGCGCGAGGTCCTTCGCACCGCCCTTGTCCATGAGCATGATGAGCTTGCGTTCGATCAGTTCGATCGCGGCTGGAAACTGCGAGCCATCGAACAGTATCTGCGCCATGACGCCGTGCGCCCAGATGTCGCCGTCGCGCTTCTTCGCCGCGTCCTTTTCCTCGGCGAGTTCCTTCATGTACTGCTGGATGAACGTGTCTATCGCCGTTGCATCGTAGGCCGGCTGCGACAGTCTCTGAGTGATGAGCGTACGGAGAATGCCGTATCGCTTGGCCGCATCCGCCCGCTTGAGCTTGCGCAGCACGGCCAGCGCTTCATCTTCCATCTGCATCACGACGAGCGATTCTGCCAAGCGTTCCAGGTGAAGATCATCCAGCTCGCGCCCGCCGTTGGCTGCCGCGCGGTAGTTGTTGATGATGCGCATCGAGACCGCGGCATCGGACTGTCCGAATTGCTTCTGCTGGTGATAGATCAGGTCGCCCCACAACTCCTCGCTCCAGGCCTGATCGGTGGGCGCAGCGCGTTCCATCGAAGGGGCCAACTTGTCCAGGATCTCCTGCGCCACATCGAGCTGCTCGGCGAGAATGTATTGCCGGACCGATTCGAGGGCACCGTGGAAGTCATCCACCACCGGCTTGGGCTTGGCGACATAGATGCCGATGGCGAACAGCCCCAGGCCCATGAACAGGGCCGGCAACTGCCACACCTGCGCCCAGCTTGCCCGCGCGGGAGGCGCGGCGGGAACGGGTGCCGCGGATGCGGGAGCGCTCGCTCCACCCGGGGTCGGTTTGTTGCTGGCCTCCGCCATGATGAAATCCCTGAACACACCGCGCTCCGCTCGCGCGGGTTTACCTCTGGTGTTATCGGATGATCAGGGGTCATCCATTTAGAGGAATGCCAGGATGCGGAAAAGGAAGCGTGGAACCCGACCTTATCTCGCAGTGCGCCGCTCTCCGCCTTTCCCGCAAACCCTTTGCACAGCCCGGTCAACACCATTAGAATCCTCCTGCCAACAGGCCCGTCTACACAACCCCTATCCGGAGTCACGACATGGCAGAAGTCCAGTGCCCTCATTGCGGCGGAGCGAACCTGTACGACGCGGCCTTCTGCGAAGCCTGCGGCAAAGCTCTTCCCACCGGTCACGGCCCGCGCATCGTCAAAGACTCCGAACTGGCCACGACCTCCGCCGGCCGATCCGTTCAGCAACTGGAACTGGCCAAGACCATGAAGAAGGCGTTCGGGGCGCTGCTGGCGGTGGCGATCATTCAGGTCATCGCCACGGTGCTCATCTCCTTCGCGGGCAACGACCCGCGCGTGGACAAGAAAGCGCTGCAAACCGTTCTGATCGTCATGGGCGGCATCGGGGCCGGCTTCTTTGTGCTGGCGATCTGGGCCCGGTCCAGCCCGCTGCCCGCGGCGGTGGTCGGTCTGGTGGTTTACGTTTCCCTGCATTTGATCTCCGGCATTCTTGATCCGACAACCCTCTACCAAGGTCTGCTGATCAAGATCATCGTCGTTGCCGTGCTCATTCAGGCGATTCAGGCGGGCATCCAGCATCGCAAGCTGGTGCAGGAAATGGGCGACTGATCAGGCCGCTCCGGCGACAGGTTCGCTCCAAGAGAACGCCATGAACGACGAACGAACCGATCCCTGGAGCCATGACTGGCCTCCCGCCGATCCGCCTTCACCGAAGGAGCCGGACGCGCTGGATCTGGATGACTTCCTTGACGCAGACTCCGCCGGTCTCGCCGCGCCCGCTGCGCCACCTGCGCCGGTCAGACGATTCTGCCGCACCTGCGGCACGGTCGTGGATGACTTCACCGGCATCTGTCCTCGATGCGAACCCTCGCAGGAGGAACTGGATGCCCGCCCCCCGCGCCGCGAGGATGCACCTTCGATCGCCTCCTCGCTGGGCCTGTACTTTGCCGTGCTGGGCACCATTCTCATCGGTGCCATCTCCATCAGGTTTGGTGCCCCCGAAGCGAAGACCACCTGCCTCATCTCCGCGGTCATGTCCGTGGTCGTGCTCCTGTGGGTCGTCGGTTCGTGGAAGACGGTCAGCCCGTGCCTGACCACCGTGCCCGCTGCCAAGTGGTTCATCATTGCCGCGCTGGGCGGTGGCGCGACCTACCTGCTGGCCATGGGCATGATGGTGATGCTGGCCAAAGTGCTTCAGCTTCCGGAGGTCGATGAAGTCGGCCCGATGATGGAAGGCGGCCTGTCGCTGCCCGTGATCTTCCTGCTCCTGAGCGTGCAGCCGCCCATCTTCGAAGAGCTCGCCTTTCGCGGCATCATTCAGCCGGCCATGATGCACTACATGTCCGTGCGCGACGCGATCATTGTCAGCTCGCTCCTGTTCATGGTGCTGCATCTGATGCCCTTGAGCTTTCCGCATCTGTTCGTCATCGGCCTGTCGCTGGGTTACCTGCGGCACAAGACCGGCTCGCTCTATCCGTGTATTCTTCTCCACTTTGTTCACAACACCCTGGTGCTGCTGACGGACATGCCCTGATGCAGCGGCGCTCTGACGAAGGAGTCCCGACTTGCTCGTCGAACACACGTTTGTCACCACGCTGGAATGGAAGGAAGTGATCCAGCAGCTCGTCGATCCGATGGAGCAGATGGGCTTCCGCTGGGAGGTCCAGTGTGCCGTGTGCGGATACGACGTGCGCGGCTCGCTCCGCGAAGGGCGCACGCTCTGCTCCGAATGCGGTAAGCCCGCGCCGCTGGTCTTCACGTACGGCAAGAAGTCCCCCGGGAAGGCCAAGGGCATCAGCGACTGCCCGCAGCGGATCCAGATCGACTTCGACCGCGGACGCATCATGATCGGAGCCGCCCTCACCCCGCGCGGCAAGGCCAAGGGCCCGCACGGGCACCTGATGACCGACCTGGTTCGAGGGCTTGAGCATTTCCTCATTGGCGGCATTCCCTTTGATGAGGCGTTCCGCAAGTGGAAGCACAACAGCGTGATCTTCGATGAGGAAGCCAAGCGAAAGCGCCGGCAGGGCTGCACGATTGCAATCGTCATCGTCTTCGGCCTCATCGGGCTGATCATCCTGATTGCCGTGCTCGCTTCAGGCAACCGGCGGGGGCGATTTGGGAGCGGCGGGTGGCTGGAGCCGAGGCTTTGCGAAGCCCCGGCAACAGGACGCACAGGGTACTTCGGGCCGGGGCTTGGGCGGACTCCAGCCCCAGCCACCGGACGGATGTTGGACTCGGATGATGGTTGCAACGCCCCGCGCTGGTATCCTGTAATCCGGCCATCGCAGGTCTGACGGTCCAACCCGCTTCCACGAAAGGGCAACACATGACTCGCAGGCAGATCAGCATCTGGGCAATCGCGATCGGTTTGTTGACGTGTACTCTCCTCGCCTCCGATCCGGCGCTGGAGAAGACCATCGAACGCGCCAAGGACAAGCGACAGCAGGAGATCGACCGCGCCGGCGAAGCCTACAACGCGGCCATCAAACGCGCTGACGCCGACCTGCGCCGCGTGTTCGATTCCGCCATCGCCATCGCCAACAAGAAGCAGGAGACCGACCGCGCCGAAGCGCTGACCGCCCTGCTCGAAACCATCCTCAGCGGCACGGACAAGGCCGAGAGCCCGATCGATGACAAGCAGCTCGAAGGCGCGATCAAGCGCCGCGCTGCCGTGGTGGAGACGTCGACCAAGGCCTTCAAGCTTGCCGTCACTCGTGCCAACACGACGCTGGAGAAGATTTACGACACCATCGTCGCCGGCTACAAGCGGAAGAACGACGAAACCCGCGCTGCCGAGCTGTCGCAGGAGATGGCCGCGATCAAGGCGGAAGATCTGAGCCCCGCCGCCGCATCGGAATCTTCCAGCGCCTCCGCATCGAGCAAGACCACCAACGCCAATCCCGAACTGATCAAGGCCATCGGTGCTTCGCTCGTGGACCTCGAAGGCAAGGCACACGAATCGGCTGAACTCGCCAGCAAGGATTATGTGTTCATCTATTTCTCCGCGAGCTGGTGCGGCCCCTGCCGGCAGTTCACGCCGGACTTCGTCAAGTTCCACGATGACTACGCCAAGAAGTTCAACTTCGAAGTCATCTTCGTCAGCTCCTGCAATTCCAAGGACCTCATGGCCAAGTACATGAAGGACGACAAGATGCACTTTCTGGCCGTGCCTTACGAGAACGTCGCGAAGACCGGCCTGAAACAGAAGTACGATCACAACGGGATTCCGCATCTTGTGCTCCTGGACAAAGAGGGAAATGTCGTTTCATCATCCGTCGTCAACGGGCAATATGTCGGCCCCCGCAAGGTGCTGGCGGACGCGAAGAGTCTGATGAAGATTCCGTGAGCGGCTGGAGCACCATCCCGGAAGGGTGGTGCCTGAATGGAGCACCATCCCGGAAGGGTGGTGCTTGGCCGGCAGTACAGGCAGGCACCACCCTCCCGGGATGGTGCTCCAGGTGCTCCCTTCACCCGCCGGCGATCTGTTTCAGGGCGTCTAACAATGTGTCTAGTTCCGCCTCGGTGTTGAAGACACCGGGGCTGATGCGCACCGCGCCCTCGGGGAATGTTCCAATACGCTTGTGACAATAAGGCGCGCAATGAAGACCCGATCGAACGGCGATTTCGAAACTTGAGTCAAGCGCGGCCGAAAGGTCTCGACTATCCCATCCACTCGTGTTGAACGACACGGTGCCGACGCGCTTGGAGGCCTCGCGCGTGCCGTAAAGAGTGAAGCGAGTGTCATCGCCGAGCGTGTCGAGAATGCGCTGGACCATGTGCTGCTCGTGGGCCAGCAGGTCAGCCATGGGATGCTTGTCCAGGTAATCGATGCCGGCCGCGAGCCCCGCAACGCCCACGGTATTAGGCGTCCCGCCTTCTAAGTAGTAAGGATAAATCGTCGGCTGCGTGGGGCTGGAGGAATCGCCACCGGTGCCGCCTTCGCGCCAGGGCTGAAGCTTCATGTAAGACGCCATGCGGTTGGTGCGTTTACCGTCATCGCCCACCGCCACGCTTTCAGCCGGGTGCGGACATCGCTCGCCGACGTAAAGTCCACCGGTGCCTGTCGGGCCGAGCAGGGATTTGTGACCGGGGAACGCGAGCAGGTCGATGCACATCTTTTCGATATCGACGGGCGAAGCGCCGGCCGTCTGAGCCGCATCGAGGCAGAACAGAATGTTCGCCTCGCGCGCGATGCATCCGACTGCGCCCGCATCCTGAATCGTGCCCAGCACGTTGGAACCGTGCGTGATGACGATCAGCACCGTGTCCGGCGTGATCGCTTTCCTCACATCATCCGGATCGATGAAGCCTTCATCGTTGATATCCACGCGCGTCAGCGTGATGCGCCCGTGCTCCTCCATCGCGGCGAGCGGGCGGCTCACCGAGTTATGCTCCAGCACCGTCGTGATGACGTGCGGCAGGTTGCCGGACTTCATGCTGCCCGTCGGCACCACGCCCTTGATCGCCATGTTGAGCGCATCGGTGCCGTTCATGGCGAAGACCATGCGATGTTCATCAATGCCGCCAAACAAGCGCGTTAGGCGAAGACGAACGTCATCGAGCATGTCCTCAGCCTTCTTTGCCATACGATGACCTGAACGCCCGGGGTTGGCGGCATCCTCGGAGATGAACTTGCTCATCGCCGCGGCGACGCCCGGGGCCTTGGGAAAACTGGTTGCGGCGTTGTCGAAGTAGATCATGGGAGGCTGGGGCCAAGGGCGAAGGGCCAAGGGCCAAGGGGTAAGAGCATGGGAGTCAGACGAGCCGCGGCGAGCGGGGTATTTTAGAGGTTTTCGATTGACCGCGTCGGAGAGACCAACACGGGCAGGTTGAAGTGAGTCACCGGGGCTTGGACCATGGCTGGAGGTAGCCAAATGTCTACCACCCCCCTACCCCCTGGTGGCCATTTTGCTTTAAGTGCATGGGCGATCACCAGTTGTCAAATGGCTACCTCGTGTCTACTAGACACGCTCGAATGGCACGGCGGGCCAATCGCAGGCGAACGGACCGCCCGGGTCGCGCGGGCGCGACTGATGCAGGCCGGGCGAAACGATCGCGCGGCCGGGATCGGCATCCGAACATTATACAAACCTGACGAGCGACTTTCAAGTGCCGGCAGACTGACATCTCCACGCCGCTGCACAACCACACGCTCTTCACTTTGCGTTTCGCCCTTGCATGCTTTGCATTTTGCATTTGCCCATCCCTACACCGCCTTCATCCCCTGCACCCTGCGCCACATGCTGATCTGGCCCAGGTGCGTGCTCTCATGCACCAGCATGAGATAGCCCAGGATGGAGCCGACCTTCGGGAAGGGCGCGCGCCATCGCTCCAGCGGCATCGCCTTCTCCAGCGCAGCTTCGCTCGCGGCGCTCAGGGCCGCGGCGACGTCGGCGTGTCCCTTCAAGAAAGTGTCGATGATCTGCTGCTTCGTTCCATACAGCGCGGCATCCTGCTCGGGCTTACTCTGCATGCCGAACTTGTGAACCTTCGGGTCTTCAAACGCCTGGCCACGCACCATCGCGACAAGTACGGGGTGATAGAGGTTCAGGTGCGAGAAGAGCCATGCGGGATGATTGGCACCATTGGGCTGAAGCAGCATCTGGGCATCGGACAAATCCGCGACGAGTTTGGAAGCGTACTCCGCGTTGCGGTTCCAGCCGACGAGAAGACTTTCGATGAGGAGAGACATTTCAGTGGTTCCGTTTGGGGGAAGGGAAAATGCAAAATGCAAAGCATGCAAATGAAAAATCACAATGAATAGACTCGCACGATCGCCCGCTTGTTCTCATTTACCATTTTTCGTTTGCATGCTTTGCATTTTGCATTTCCTACACAGTGCCCAACCCCAGCGCCCTTCGCCACGCGCTGAGCTGGCCCAGGTGCAGCATCTCGTGGCCGACCATCACATGCATCAGCGCGAAGCCGATGGTCGGGAAGCGTTTGCGGAAGGCTTCATCGGGCGTGGCGCGATGAAGCAATGATGCGTCGCACGTTTTCAGATAGGCCGCGATGCGGTTCACGGCGTCTTCGTACAGGCCCATGAGCGCAGCCTTGTCGGGATAAAGCGAGGTGTCGGCCGATGGCTCGCTCTTGCCGCCGAAGAGCGGGTTCCAGGCTTCGTCGATCGTGCCCGGCTGCGCGAGGCAACGGCCCATCGTGGCTTTGTCCGCCACCCAGACGAGATGCCCGATGATCCAGGCCGCGTGATTCTTCACGAGGCCGGTGTCGGTCTTCGGCTGAGCGCACCACTGCGCCGGCGTCAGGTCCGCCACGAGCTTCTTCGCGTAATCGAGCGAGCGGGCCTGGTAGTTGATCAGCGCGTTAATCATGGGATTCTCCGTGATGAGGCTGCGATTGTATCGGGAACGCGTGTAAGTAGTTTGGAGCACCATCCCGGCAGGGTGGTGCGATCTGGTGCTTTCGTTCGTCTCCGGCACCGCCCTGTCAGGACGGTGCTTCAGTTGTGCTAACCTGTTCCTGTTCACAATCGACCTACGAACGAGAGGAATCACGATGGATGATCTTTCACGACGCAGCGCACTGAAACTGGTGGTCCTCGGCACGACGCTGCTGAGCGCTCGCCGAGCTTCGCAGGCCTTCGCGCAGGCGAACAGCGCGAAGGCGGGTGCGATCAGCAATCTCTCCAACACTCACGATCGCGTCTGGCTGGGCGGGAGCTTCTGGGCCAACCCGATGGAAGACTGGCGCATCATCGACGGCGCTGCCGAGTGCATCAAGCCCGGCGGCGATCGCAATGTCCATCTCATCACGCATCAAATCACCAATGCGAAAGGTTCGTTTGAGATGTCCGTGCGCGTCAGCCGGGTGGCGACCGGCAAGAACGACGGGGGCGCGGGATTCCGCATCGGCATTCAGAGTGACATCAAGGAACATCGCGCGAGCAGCTTTGCCAAAGGCGGCATCAACGCCGGGTTCGACGGCAACGCCCTGGTGCTTGGGCAAGGCTCGAACAAGATGGATGCGAACATCAAGTTTGAAGACCTCACGCTGCACCTTTCCGGCAGCCCCGGCGACAAGCAGTACGCGCTGACGCTGACGCTGAAGAACAAGGCGGGCGACTCGATCGGAACGATCACGCAGATCGCCGCACCCGCAGCGATCCTCGGTAACGTCGCGGTCGTCAGCAATCTCATGTCCGCTCAGAACGTCGGCATGGGCGGTCGCTACCGCTTCGCCGACTGGACCGCGACCGGCGACGCCTTCACCATCAAGCCCGATCAAGCCTTCGGCCCGATCCTGTGGGCGATGTATTCCTTGAGCGACTCACGCGGCGATGAAGGCTTCGTCATGAAGCTGTCCGCGCTGACCGGACCGCTCGGCGAGAAGGACAACAAAAAGATCACGCTTCAAATCAAGAAGGAGGGCGCATGGAAGTCGATTGCTGACGCTGAGCTCGACACCGATGCCTGGACCGCGGTCTTCCGCATCGCCAAATGGGATGAGAAAACCGCGACGCCCTATCGCCTTGTCTACCAGCAGAGCAATCGTGATGGCTCCACGACCGAGTTTGATTACACCGGCACCATCCGCGCGAATCCTGTGGATCGCCCCGTTCGACTCGGTGCCCTCACGTGTCAGAATGACTATGCCTTTCCGTATGAACCGGTCGCGAAGAATGTGGTGAAGCTCGATCCGGACATGCTCTACTTCTCCGGCGATCAGCTCTATGAAAACCACGGCGGATACGGGATCATCCGCGATCCCGCCGAGCCGGCGATCCTGAATTATCTCCGCAAGTTTTACCAGTTCGGCTGGTCCTTCCGCGATGCGATGCGCGATCGCCCGACGCTGTGCATCCCGGATGATCACGATGTGTTTCACGGCAACATCTGGGGCGAAAGCGGCGCGCCGATGAAGGCGGGCACGACCTCGTCCGAAGGCGGGTACCGCCAGCCGGCGCGGATGGTGAACGTCGTGCATCGCACCTGCGCGGGGCATCATCCTGATCCTTACGACGGCACGCCGGTGTTGCAGGACATCAGCGTGTACTACGGCGATGTGGTGTTCGGCCGGGTGAGCTTCGCGGTGCTGGGAGATCGGCAGTTCAAGAGCGGGCCTCAGCATGTGGACACCGGTGGCGGGCGGGCCGATCATGTGCAGGACAAAAACTTTGACACGAGCAAGCTCGACAAGCCCGGCCTTGTGCTGCTGGGCGAGCGACAGGAAAAGTTTCTCACCGAATGGGCTGACGACTGGCGCGGCTGCGACATCAAGGTGCTACTGAGTCAGACGCCGTTCGCCGCCGTCGCCACGCATCACGGCGGCTACAACGGCTACCTCAAGGCGGATCTGGACGCGGGCGGCTGGCCGCAGACGGCGCGGAACCGCGCGGTGAAGATCCTCACCAAGGCGATGCCGCTGCATATCAACGGCGATCAGCACATCACCACGCTCGTGCAATACGGCGTCGAGAAGCAGCGTGAGAGCGCGTGGTCCTTCTGTCCGCCCGCGATAGCCGTGGGCTACCCGCGCTGGTGGCGGCCCGATGAAGTCGGCATGCCGCATGAGAACCGCCCGAAGCACAACCTGCCTCACACCGGCGAATACATCGATGGCTTCGGCAACAAAGTGTACGTCTACGCGGTGGGCAACCCGGAGGTCGGCAAGGAGAAGAACCGCTACGACCTGGCCCATCAAAAAGGCAGCGGCTTCGGGCTGGTCATCATCGACACGAAGAAGAAGACGTACGAGATTCACTCGTATCGCTTCAACATCGACCCGACGGACGGCAAGGAAGGCAACGAATTCCCCGGTTGGCCGGTGACGATTCAGCAGAAGGAGAATCGCGGGGAGAATGTGATTGGATAGCGAGCCGGGGCATATTCGCCCCGGTAGGTTTCAATTTTGTCGTTAACAGCGCGGCCGGGACTTACCGGGGCGAATACGCCCCGGCTCGCTGGTCATTCGCTGCGTGTTACGCGACTGTGACAACCGGCCTGACCGGACGCCGTAAACTTCAACTATGCGAAACCTCTCCATCAGCGTCATGATCCTCTTCGTGGGGTGGGCGTCGTGCAGCGCCTTGGCCGCCGACCTCTTCGAGAGCAACGTTTTTCCCGACGCGCACAAGGACATCTTCAGGCACCCGAGCATCATCGACATGGACTTTAGTCCCGACGGCAAGCACCTGGTGGCCGCGTACTTTCGCACCGCGCGGAATCGCCCCGGCACGGACTGGATTGGCTTCGTCGCGCAATGGGACCTTTCCACCGGTAAGCGAACGATCATCTGGAACGCGACCGCGCCGCTGGCGTTCGCCAGCGACAACAAGACCATCGTCTTGACCACGATCGAACAGGAGCAAGGCCGGAGGCATCATCCGTCGACCGTGTCTTCCACGCTTGGCTTATGGCGCATCGGCGAGAAGAAGCCGATGATTCTCTTGAAGGAGAAAGTACAGAAGGACGCAACGCGCGAGGCTGTACCGGCGAAGCGCGCCGAACCACCGATCGAGAAACAACCAAACGATCAACCCCTGAGTGCGGTGTTCGTGCAGCCTCGTCAGTTGATCACGCTGAATCGAAACGGCAAGCTCACGCTCTGGAAATTCAAAGACGAAGAGAATGCCGAATTCAATTCAATCGTGCTCGACCATGTGGATCTTGGTGGGCCACTCACCCTTCTGGAGCCGTGGAACTTCCACTCAACGCCCGATTTGCAATGGGACGCCAAGGCGAAACAGTTAACGCTCAGGTTCGGCAGCATCAGGCGAGGTTCCAAGTCCGTCCGCACGCTGATCTGGAAGCTGGATCTGGAGAAGGAAAAGGCCGAGCGCGCCAGCGACAAGGTGTCCGACCTGCGAGAGATGCTATTGAATGAGCACGTGCCGCTTCGACACGGCCCGTTCGCGATGAGCGCCGACCAGCGATGGACCGCAGAGACGATGTCTGACGGAACGATTAAGCTCCGCGAGATCAGGAACAACGATGAGGTCACCGAGCGCGTGCTGCGGCTGGACGATGAGTAATCACTCGCGCTGGGCCCACACGCGGACTTCGCCATCTTCTTCAAGCTCCACGTGAATCACGTTCGGACAACAGCACACCGGGCAATCTTCGACGTACTCCTGACTCCGCCCCGCGGAAGGATCGATGGGCACGACGATCTCTTCGCCGCAGGAGTCGCAGATGTAACTGGCTTCATCGCGCATAGGCTTCACCATCATTCCACGAAACGTTTACGCTCGCTTCAACCCCAGATGCACCGCCAGCCAGACCGTGGTCTGGGCGGGATCGGTCCATTCCACGCGATGCCGTTCGTGCGCGCGGATGAACAGGCCATCGCCGGTTCTCATTTCAACCACACGATCGTCGTTCTCAAAACGAATTCGCCCCGCGCCCTGCACGACGAGCACCCATTCATCCACCGGCTGGTCGTACCAGAAGCCCGGCGGCGAAGCGTGGCCGCGCGAAAGGATGCGCTCGATGCGCAGGCCTTCGCCCGCGTGTAGGACTTCGATGCGTTCTTCAGGCAGGTCGTGCGGAATGTCAGCGAGGAGATTCGGCATACACGCGGAGGATAGCAAGGGAGCACCATCCCGGGAGCACCATCCCGACAGGGTGGTGCTATTGGCGAGCGGATTTCTGATGCGTCGTTGGCAACAGGTCTTCGTGCGCGAATAGCACCACCCTGTCGGGATGGTGCTCAAATAATCGCCTTCACCGGATCGCCATACGTGATGTGATGCGGCCGCCCGGTGGGGTCCGTGATCGTCGCATCCGCGCCCAGGCCCAGGCAGTGAAATACCGTCGCCAGCACGTTCTCCGGTTTCACGACGCCTTCCTTCGGCTCCGCGCCGATCGCATCCGATGCGCCATGCACGACGCCTTCGCGGATGCCGCCGCCAGCCATCGCCATCGAGAAGACATTGCCCCAGTGATCGCGTCCGCCCTGCCCGTTGATCTTGGGCGTGCGCCCGAACTCGCCCATCCACACGACCAGCGTTTCATCGAGCAGCCCGCGCTCGCTCAGGTCATCGATCAAGGCGCTCGCCGCTGCATCCATCGGCGGCATCAACCTGTTCTTGATCCAGTGGCTGTGTTTCTGATGCGTGTCCCACATCGGGCTGTCGTTGGTGCCGTCCTTGTCGCGCGTCCAGTTCACCTGCACGAGCGACACGCCGGACTCGACGAGCCTTCGCGCCAGCAGCACGCTCTGTCCGAAGCGATGCCTGCCATATCGATCGCGCGTTTCCTTCGTTTCATCATCGAGGTTGAAAGCCTTGCGGGTGTTGTTCGAGGCGAGCAGATCGACGGCTGTGTTCGTCCACGCATCGTGGCCTTCAAAATCGCGAAGTCGCGCGTAGCTGTCGACGTGATCGTTCAACTGCTTGTGCAGCGAGAGACGTTGCTTGAGGCGAAGCTGATCGACACCGGGCGGAAGCTCGAGGCCGGACATGGTGAAGTTCGGCTCGTTCGGATCGCACTGAATCAGCCAGGGGTCACTCGCGCGGCCCATCCAGCCGGCGTCCTGACCGGGCCAGGGAATCATGCCGGTGTTCCAGATGTGTTCAGGCACGGTCACCGCGCCGGGCAGCGGCCCTCGCCGGGGCATCAGCCTGCCCGCCACCGCGCCGAAACTGGGCCAGAGGTTCGGCTCCTTCGAGGTCGCATTCTCCTGACCCTTGGGCGAGTGCGGCCGACCGGTGAGCATGTAATACCCGCTCGCCGAGTGGGCGTTGTCTTCGGTTCGCACCGCGCGAAGGACTGACCACTTATGTGCCTGCTTCGCGAGCTTGGGCATAAGCTCGCCGACGCGAAGGCCGGGGATGGTGGATTTGATGGTGCCGAAGTCACCGCGGATATCGGCGCTGGCATCAGGCTTGGGGTCCCACGTTTCATGCTGCGGCGGACCGCCCGCAAGGAAGAGCACGATGCACGCCTTGGCACGCCCGAAGGAACCGCCGCGTTTCAAGGGAGATGCCGCAGGCTGCGCGGCCATCGCTTGTTGTAGGCCCAGCGTGGAAAGGCCCAGCGCCCCGCCAACGCGAAGCATTTCACGCCGGCTGAGCATGGATCGCGATGAATGACCTGAAGCCTGAATCGAAAGCAAAACGCACCTCAATCCAAAAAAGACGAAGCCAACCGACTCCAACATGATAATCGACCAACCCTCGCGTTCAGCGGATCATTTTTTCCGATAGCGAGCCGGGGCGTATTCGCCCCGGTGAACCCGGCCCACGAAAGTCTTCGCCCGTACCCGCATACCTTACCGGGGCGAATACGCCCCGGCTCGCATCTCAACCGCATTGGGATTGATCCACCCGCGCGATACACTCTATATAGTCCGCTCCGAACGACCCTCGCAATCCCCACGGGACACCGCCTGTTGCAACGCCTGTTTCCCATCCTGTTGATACTTCTCGCGGCGTGCCCATCAACGCTCGCCGCCGAGCCGGACGAGCCTGACGCGAAGGGCATCGCGTTCTTCGAGAAACACATTCGCCCGCTTCTTGTGGACAAATGCTACCAGTGTCACTCAGCCGATACCTCCATCACGAAGAAACCTAAAGGCGGGCTGCGCCTGGACACGCGCGACGCTGCGCTGCTCGGCGGCGACAGCGGACCTTCGCTCGTGCCGGGCAAGGTGGACGAAAGTCTCATCATCAAGGCGGTGCGCTACACCGACAGCGACCTGCGCATGCCGCCAAAGACGAAGCTGACGGATGCGGAGATTCGGTTGCTCGAAGAGTGGGTGAAGATGGGCGCGCCCGACCCGCGCGACGGCGAGGCCGCGCCGGTTGCGAAGGCGACGACGATTGATCTTGACCAAGGCCGCAAGCACTGGGCGTTTCAGGCGGTGCGCGATTCTCTTCCTCCGCAGGTGCGCGATCAGGCGTGGAGTGCGTCGCCGATTGATCATTTCATTCTCGCGAAGCTTGAAGAAGCAGGAGTCGCATCGCCGCGCCTGGCGGACAAGCGCACGCTGATCCGCCGAGCGACGTTCGATCTCATCGGCCTGCCACCGACGCCTGCCCAGATCGAAGCGTTTCTTGCCGATGATTCCGCCGATGCCTTCGCGAAGGTGATTGATCGGTTGCTCGCTTCACCGCGCTACGGCGAACGCTGGGGCCGGCACTGGCTGGATGTGGCGCGGTACGCCGACTCGAACGGGCTGGATGAAAACGTGGCGCACGGCAACGCGTGGCGCTATCGCGATTATGTCATCGCCTCGTTCAACGATGACAAGCCGTTTGATCAGTTCATCACGCAGCAAATCGCGGGTGATTTACTGTCAACCCAAAGCCCACCCACTCCCGTGGGTGGGAGCGCTAAGCCGCAAGCGGCCTACGAGCCCCTCATCGCCACCGCCTTCCTCTCTCTCGGCCCCAAGGTGCTCGCCGAGGTCGACAAAACGAAGATGGAGATGGACATTATCGACGAGCAGATCGACACGACCGGCCGCGCGTTCCTCGCGATGACCATCGGCTGCGCGCGGTGTCACGATCACAAGTTCGATCCCATTTCCACGCGCGATTACTACGCCCTGGCGGGGATTTTCAAGAGCACGAAGACGATGGAGAGCTTCGTCACCATCGCCAAGTGGTGGGAGAACGCGACCCCGTCGGCGGAGGATTTGAAGCGCAAGGGCGAGCACGATGCGAAGCTCGCGGCAACAAAAGCAACCATCGCGGCGCGTGTGGAGAAGGCGAACGCGGACCTGCTCGCCAAGCTGAACGCGGCGGTCAAGCCGAATGAAACAGAGACACCGGCGGACGTGAATGCGGCATCGAAGTCGCCGGCGATCGCGGTGAAGCTGCCGGAGAAACCCGAGACGCAATATGACGACGCGGCCAAGGCGGATCTGAAAAAGCTGCGCGACGAACTGACGGCGACCGAAAAAGCAGCGCCCGTCATGTCCGCCGCGATGGGCGTCACCGAAGGCAAGCCGGTGGATGTGGCGGTTCATATTCGCGGCAGCCACCTGTCACTCGGCGATGTGGTGCCCCGGCGGTTTCCTCTTGTTCTCACGACTGCAACACAGGAGCCCATCGCGAAAAACCACAGCGGTCGCCTCGAACTCGCAAAGTGGATCACATCAAAGGACAACCCGCTCACCGCCCGCGTCATCGTCAACCGCGTCTGGCACTGGCACTTCGGCCGCGGCCTCGTGCGCACGCCTGACAACTTCGGCAAGCTCGGCGAAACGCCCACGCATCCTGCGCTGCTGGACTGGCTCGCTTCGCGATTCGTCGAGGAGGGCTGGTCGATCAAAGCCCTGCATCGCCGGATCATGCTTTCAAGTACGTATCGCATGAGCAGTGAACACGATGCAAAAGTAACGCAGCTTGATCCGGAGAATCGTCTCTACTCCCGCGCTCCGATCCGCAGGCTCGAAGCCGAGGCCATTCGCGATGCCATGCTCTTCGTCAGCGGCCGACTCGACACGACCATGGGCGGCCCGGCGATCACCCACGTCAAGAACCGCGAGTTCCTTTTCGATCACACCTCCAAGGACGGCACCACCTACGACAACACGCGCCGCAGCGTCTATCAACCTGTCGTGCGCAATCACCTGTACGATTTTTTCGAGCTGTTCGACTTCCCTGATTCAGCCGTGTCGCAAGGCGATCGCCCGACGACGACCGTCGCCCCGCAGGCATTGCTCGCGATGAACAGCCCGCTCATCTGGGAAAGCGCAGGCAAGCTGGCGAAGAAGTTTGAGGACGGAAAACTGAAGGAGTTCGTCAATGAACTATACATGGCGGCGCTCGGCAGGCCCGCGACAGGCGAGGAAGTCACTCGCATCGCCGCCCTGATGGAGAGTGCGACGAACGCGAACGACAGACTGTTACAGCGAATCTGCCAGGCGATACTCGTGTCGAATGAGTTCATGTACATCCGATGACGTTTAGCGGTAGCACCGCAGGTGCACCCGCTGCGAAGAACGAACGCACATGACTGCCGCGCCAAGTGCACCTTCGGTGCTACCGCTAATCGTGAAACGTATGCGAAACAAATCACACGACGATCCGAATCCATCCCCCGCCCCGCGCTTCTCCCGCCGCGCCATGCTGCAATCCAGCGCCGTCGGCTTCGGTCATCTCGCGCTTGCCGCGATGCTGAATGATCGTGCATCCGCCGGCCCTGCCCCGCTCGCCGCGATCACGCCGCACCACGCACCCCGCGCCAAACGCATCATCTTCCTCTTCATGAAGGGCGGCCCCAGCCACGTAGACACCTTCGATTACAAGCCCCTTCTCCAGCGCGATCACGGCAAGCCGCTGCCCTTCGCCAAGCCGCGCGTGCAGTTCGCCCCGACCAACAACCTGCTCGGCTCGCCCTGGAAGTTTCACCATCGTGGCCAAAGCGGCATCGAAGTCAGCGAACTCTTTCCGCACGTTTCAAAACACATCGACGACCTTTGCCTGCTCAACTCCGTACACGGCACCAACTCCGCCCACGGCGGCGCGCTCCTGAAACTCCACACCGGCAGCGACAACTTCGTCCGCCCTTCCATGGGCGCGTGGGTCAACTACGGCCTCGGCTCCGAAAATCAGAACCTGCCCGGCTTCGTCACCATCTGCCCCACCCTCGCGCACGGCGGCGTCAACAACTGGGGCGCTGCCTTCCTTCCCGCCGCGTGCCAGGGCGTGCCGCTCGGCGTCGCGAGCAAACCCGCTTCCGAAGCGCAGGTGCGTTACATCAAGCATCCTGAACTTTCATCTGATGATCAAAGACAGCAGCTCGACCTGATTCAGGCGATGAATCGCGATCATCTCGCGGCAACAGGGCCAAGCGCCGAACTCGAAGGCCGAATTCAATCGTTCGAGCTTGCCTTCCGCATGCAGATGGCGATGCCTGAAGCGCAGGATCTTACCGGCGAGAGCGAAGCGACGAAGAAGCTTTATGGCATGGATGATGCGGTGACGGAAGACTTCGGCAGGCAGTGCCTGCTCGCGCGGCGGTTCGCCGAGCGCGGCGTGCGCTTCATTCAGGTCACGCACAGCGACACGAAAGTGCAGTGGGACCAGCACGGCGACCTGAAGAACGGCCACGAGAAAAACGCCCGCGAAACAGACAAACCCATCGCCGGTCTTCTCACCGACCTGAAGCAGCGCGGGCTTCTCGAAGACACGCTCGTCCTCTGGGGCGGCGAGTTCGGCCGGACGCCTACCGCGCAGGGCAACGACGGGCGCGACCACAACCCCGAAGGCTTCACCATGTGGCTCGCCGGCGGCGGTGTGAAGGGCGGCTTCAAATACGGCGCGACCGATGAGTACGGTTACTACGCCGTGCGCGACAAGATGCACATCCACGATCTGCACGCGACGCTGCTCTATCTTCTGGGCATCGATCACGAGCGACTCACGTATCGTTACGCCGGTCGCGATTTCAGACTGACCGATGTGTCGGGCCACGTCGCACGCGGCATCCTTGCGTGATGCCTAGGAGGATCTTCATGCGTTTGCAACCGTTGCTCGTTCTGCTCATCGTCACCACTTCAGCCTTGGCGCAGGACCTGACCGTCCTCCCTGCCGACAAGGACGCGCCGCCGAAGCAGATGCTGCGGCGATACCTGACCAGGCTCGCGGATGACGCCTTCGCGCGGCGGCTCGACACGTACAACAAGGTTAAGACACCCGACGATCTGAAGGCTTATCAAGCCAACCTGCGGCAGGTGTTTCTCGATGCGCTGGGGCCGATGCCCCAGCGCGGCCCACTGAACGCCCAGACCGTCGGCACGATTAAGGATGAAGGCTATCGCATCGAGAAAGTGATCTTCGAAAGCCAGCCCGGGCATCTGGTGACGGCGAATCTTTATGTGCCTGCCGGTGACGGTCCGCACCCCGCCGTCGTGGTGCCCTGCGGTCACAGTCAGAGCGGCAAGGCGGCCCAGCAGTCGATCTGCCTCGCCCTCGTGAAGGCCGGCTTCATCGCACTCACATACGACCCGATCAGCCAGGGCGAACGCATTCAGCTTCTGGACGCTGATGGCAAGAAGATCGTCGGCATGACGACGGAACACACCATGCTCGGGGCATCGAGCATTCCTGTCGGGCGCGGCACGGCGACCTACCGCATCTTCGATGGCTCGCGAGCGATCGACTATCTCGAGAGCCGGGCGGAGGTCGATGCGAAGAAGATCGGCGTCACGGGCGTATCGGGCGGCGGCACGATGTCGAGCTATCTCATGGCGCTGGATGATCGCGTCGCCTGTGCCGCGCCGAGTTGTTTTATCACCAGCATTCCCAAACTCCTCGCCACGATCGGCCCGCAGGACGCGGAGCAGAACATCTTCGGACAGATCGCCAATAGCCTCGATCATGCGGATTACATGATCCTCCGCGCGCCGCGCCCGACGCTCGTCCTGGCCGGCACGCAGGATTTTTTCAACATCGAGGGCACGTGGGATTCCTTCCGTCAGGCCCAGCGCGCCTACACACGCCTCGGCGCTGCCGAGCGCATCGCCATCGTCGAGACGGACACGAAACACGGCTACCCGCGCGAGCAGCGCGAGGCGATGGTGCGCTGGATGCGGCGATGGATGATGAACAAGGATGAACCGTGGAGCGAACCGGAGCTCAAGACGCGGCCGGAGAGCGAACTGCTCTGCACGGAAAAGGGACAGGTGATGCTGCTGGATGGCGCGGTGAGCGTGATGGACTTGAATGCCGCGCTGGCGAAGCGATTCGAGCGGCAACGAGCGGAAGGTTGGAAGCCGGCGAACGTTGAGGCGACGCTGAAGGAAGTGCGACGGATCAGCGGGGTGCGCGAGTTCAAGGATCTGCCGGAGCCGAAGGTAACGGTCGTCGGCAAGATCGATCGCAAGACGTACACGATTGAGAAGGTCATCATCGAACCGGAGCCGGGCATTCAGTTGCCCGCCCTGCTGCTCAAACCGAAAGGGGCGAGTCGCGGTCGGCTGCTGTCCGTGCGCGGCGAAGGCAAGCACACGAGCATCGACGAAGGCAGCGAGATCGAGCGTTACGTCCAGAGCGGTTTGATCGTGCTCGACATCGACCTGCGCGGCATGGGCGAGACCGGACCCGCGAAGGCCGGCATGTGGGGCGGCGACTGGCATGACATTTTTCTGTCGTATTTGCTCGGTCGTTCGCTCGTCGCCATGCGCGCGGAAGATGTGCTGGTCGGCGCTCGTGTGCTGGCGGCAGTCGAAGGCGAGGGCAAAGGCAAACCCGTTGACCTGGCCGCATACGGCATGGCAACGCCCGCGGCCCTTCACGCGGCGGCGCTCGAA
The DNA here is from genome assembly GCA_040902585.1 of Phycisphaeraceae bacterium. Classification (GTDB taxonomy): domain Bacteria; phylum Planctomycetota; class Phycisphaerae; order Phycisphaerales; family Phycisphaeraceae; genus JBBDXA01. The sequence continues at coordinate 5,682 of JBBDXA010000038.1, read as the reverse complement.
CGCAAGCTCTTCGGCGAGGTCGAGATCGTCAATCCTTCGCCCGCATCGTGGATGGACGCGGTGAAGGAACCGCAGCGCGGCGGACATCTGGCCCATGTCATTCACGGCGCGCTGACGGTGTATGACCTGACCGATCTGGCTGATGTGGTGAAACGTGAAAACAAGTGAAGCGGACAGCCGCTATTTCCGCCCTTCGCCGGCCTTGCGCGGGCTGATCATACTCACCAGCAGACCGATGCCGATGATCGAAAGCGTACCGATCACGATCACCAGATAAGGATGCAGCGTGCAGCGCATGGCTTCGAGCGACGCCGGCCAAAGGTCGGTCTGCGAAAGCGTCATCCATGCAATCACCAGCACACCGGCAACAACACCCGCGATCGCCGCGACATTGCCTGATCGCCGGCTGAACAGGCCCAGCAGAAACAGGCCGACCATCCCGCCGCTGAGCACGCTCGACAGTTTCCACCACACATCCAGCGCGGACTTGATGTTGATCATCAGGAGCGCGACGCCCGTGCCGATGACGCCCCAGAGAAGGGTCGAGAGATAGAGCGTGCGCATCGCCTGCGCTTCGGTCGCGCCTGGCCGCAGGTAGCGGCGGTAATAGTCCGTCATCAGCAGCGTGGCCGAGGAGTTGAGCGAAGTCGAAACTGTGCTCATGCCCGCGGCAAAGATGGCGGCGATGAGCAGCCCCGTCACGCCCGGCGGCAGCCGCTTGCCGATGAAGTGTGGGAAGACGCGATCGCCCAGGTCCTCATCCTTCAGCTTGCTTTGGGCCGCCTGAACTTTCACTGCGTAATCCGGCGACGCCTTCGTGATGCCTTCATCAGCGACCTTGCGGATGGCGACATCGTTCCGCAGTTCGTTCATGTCATCCGGATGCGTCTGGTACCACGCGAAGAGCGATGTGCCGATGAGCAGGAACACCGCGCTGACCGGCACATAAAGAAGCCCGCCCAGCCACACGCTGCGCCCCGCTTCGCGCTCCGATGATGACGCGATGTAACGCTGGACGTAGTTCTGATCGATGCCGAAGTTTTGAAGGTTGATCACGATTCCGTTGACGAGCACGACGAAGAACGTCGGCCCGGCCCAGTCGGAAAGGTCAAAGCTGCCGAGTGAAAACTTGTCGCTGGCCGCGGCGATGGTGAACACCTGCCCCGGGCCTTCGGGCATGCCGAGCAAAAGGACCGCGAGTGAAATGAGTGCGCCCAGAATCAACACGATGGCCTGAACCGCATCGGTCCAGATGACGGCGACGATGCCGCCGACCATCGCGTAGAGCGTGACGGTGACGCCGGTGATGACGATGATCAGGCGGATGTCAAGGCCCAGCAGCACGTTCAAGGGCAGGGCCATGAGGTACATGACGGTGCCCATGCGGGCGATCTGCGAGAGCAGGTAAAACGCGCCGGCGTAAACCCGCGCCCACGGGCCGAAGCGCTTCTCGAGGGCGGCGTACGCGGAGACTTCGCCGTTCCGCCGGTAGTACGGCATGAACCAGTAGACGGCACAGAGCGTCGCGATCGGCAGCGAGAGCGAGAAGACGAACACGTTCCAGTTGGTGGCGAAGGCGCGGCCGGGGATGCCCAGGAAACTGATGCTGCTGAGAAAGGTGGCGAAGATGGAGAGCCCGCAGACCCAGCCGGGCAATGAACGGTTCGCGGCGGTGAAGCCTTCAGCGGATTTGCTACGACGGTGAAAGTAGAAACCGATGCCCAGCGTGCCGACGAAGTAGGCGATGAGCACGACCCAGTCGAGCCAGATGAAATGTTCGTTCACGCGGGCGAAACTCCTGAGTGGATCATGAACGAGAGTGGCGCGAGAACAATCACTGCGGCCACTTGCCGCCCTCGATCGGCGTGAGCTTGAGTTTGTCCGGATCGATCACGACATGCTTCACGCTCTGCCGCTTCCAGGTGTAGGTGATGTGAACCTTGCCATCACTCGTCTGGATCACGGCGGGGTAGGAGAACTCGCTGCGATCACGTTCGAGGGTGAGTGCCGCGTGCCAGGCTTTGCCATCCTTGCTGACGGCGACGTTGAGCATGTTGCGGCCGGAAGGGAACTCCCCGGTGCGCTTCGTGTGGTTGTAGACGAGAAGCTGCCGGCCATCCTTGAGCGTGACGGCATCGGTGCCCGCGTTGGGGTTGGGCAACTCCGTCGCCGTGACTTCGCTCCAGGTTTTTCCGCCATCGCTGGACCACGCCTGTCCGAGCACCCCTTCGCGCGTGCGGCAGAGAATCTGCATACCGCCGTCGCCATATCTCAGAATGCTCGGCTGAATCGCGTTGAACTTCGTCGCCTCATGAATCGGCCCGATCACCTGCCACGTCTTGCCCATGTCCCTGGAAATTTCAAAGTGAACGCGCCAGCCCTGATGCTCCGTGCTGGAGCCGCACAGGATCGAACCATCGGCGAGCTGAATCGGCTTGTTCTTCACCGGGCCAAGCAGATTCCCGATCGCATCACTCTTGCCGAGCTTGCGGCGGTTCTCCCACGTTTTGCCGCCATCGGTTGAAGTCATCAGCACGCCCCACCACTTGCTCGGGCTCGGCCCAACCTTATAGAACAGCATCAGCGCCCCGTCTTTCCGCTGAAACAGCACCGGGTTCCAACACGCGAAATCCTTCTCTTCATCTTCAGAACCTTTCGCGACTTCGACGGGCTTCGTCCACTTGCCATCGATAAAGCGCGCGACCCAGATGCCGACATCGTCTGCACTTTCGCGCGACCCGCCGAACCAGGCGGCGACGAGGGAGCCATCCGTGGTCTGCGCGATCGTGGAGGCGTGACACTGCGGTGTCGGTCGGCCTTCGAGTTCGTAAATGAGCGATCTGGAGACGATGGCGGCGGTCGCGTCGATTGCCACAGGCTCGCGCGGGTTCGCCATGCAATAGAGATAACCATCCTCGCCGCCGACGAGCAGATCGCGCACGCCGTTGCCGTCCCAGTCAACCGTGGTCGGACTCGTCGTGTGACCGGCGAGCTTTCGCGAGTCGAGTGGGCCCATGTCAGCGAAGATCGTCTTGCCGTTCGCATCCGAGACGTTGCGATAGAAGTTCACGTTCACCGAGTTCACGAGCAGATCGCACCGTCCGTCGCCATCCCAATCGACAAGGCACAACTTACGCCGGCCGCTCTTGCCTGCGGTGCCCGCGTTCAGCCGCAGCGGTTTGTCACCTTCAAGGAACACGCGCTCGCCGGGATGCAGGATGAGGTTGCCACCCTGCTTCTCACGGCGAAACAGCGCGAGATAGCCTTCGTGATCGAGCATGATGAGGTCGTTGAGCCCGTCGCCGTTCCAGTCCGTGATCAGCGGCGTCGTGCGCCATTGCGTCGCCAGTTCGTTGCCGTTTGGTTCCCACCAGTTCCACGCGGGCTTGGGAGCCTTGCCTTTCCACTGCACTTCGATCGGCTGCGCCGCGGCGAGCTTGGGCGCCTTGCGCGTGCCGATGTTGCGATGCCAGACCACTTTGCCCCAGATGCTGTTGACGATGATGTCAGGCAGACCATCGTGATCCCAGTCGCCGACATCAAGCGTGGTGTAGCCCCACTTCGCCTCCGCGGGTCCTTGAATAGAACCGTTCGTACCGGCGAGGATGCGGATCGGTTGACCGTTCACTTCAAGGAGCTTCGGCGCAGCCCATCGCGGCGGGTTGGCACCGTTAAGGTTCTCGATGAAACCGATCTCGCCTGCCGTGTTGCCGCAGACTAGATCCTCATCACCATCGCCATCCCAATCAAAACTCACCGGCGTAACCAGCGCGCCGAACTTCACTTCATCCGCCTGCTGCTGAAAAAAGCGCGGCTCGGCGAACACCGGCACACCGTCCTTCACTTGGCCCGTGTGTTCAATGAAGGCCACGCGGCCGTCTTCCTGACCGACGATCAGGTCCGTGTCGCCGTCGCTGTCCCAGTCAATCGCGCTGACCACGATCATGCAAAGGTGCATCACCAGCGGTTTGCCTTCGCGCATCAGGCGGCGGCCCGCGGCGTACTTCGGAGCCTTGCGCGTGCCGATGTTCTGAAAGTACGTGAAGCCGTCGAGAAAAGAGCCGCAGAGCAGGTCGAGATCGCCATCACCGTCGAAGTCCGCGAAGCTGGGGCTGGGCATGCCGAAGACATCGATGGGATTGCCATCGGCATTCTTCAGTTGCAGCGCGGCTTCGTAGTCAGGCTTCGCGGCGGTGCCTTTGTTGCGTAGGAGGTAGATGTAGCCGCGCAGTGGGCCGCGCGTCCATTCGCCTTTTTCGTTGAAGGCGTTGTCCCAGCCGTAGTCGCCCCAGAAGCCGTGACCGACGATGAGGTCGAGCTCGCCATCGCCGTCGTAATCCACATAGGACCACTGATTCGCGCGCACGCGACCGCCTTCGACGAAGGTCGATTGCGAGTGCAGTTTCGCGCGGGTCTTCAAGTCGCCCTTAGTGAAGCCCGTGAGTTCGGCGGCGGGCACCAGCACGCGCGGCTTGCCATCGACGTAAGACACGCCGATGTTGCCGATGCCCGGCCCGATTTTCACGCCGGGGTTGAAGACGGGCATCTTCGCGTTGCCCCCGATAGCTCCAGGATTCTCGAAGAAATACGTGCCGTTGTAAGGCGTGTCGGAGCAGGAGACGATCAGGTCCAGGTCGCCGTCGCCGTCGTAATCCATCGGCAGCGGCCAACCCCACAGGCCGACGCCGAGATCGACGATAAGGCCGGGGTTGTTGTACTTCACCCGTTCGAGCCCGGCCTTCTGCGCAGGGGCGATTGAAGCGAACGTGAGAACGATAAGACAGGCAATTCGCATCATGGCATGTCCCTCGGGGAGTTGTCAGCTTTCAGCGATCAGTCATCAGCTTAGCGGAATGCACAGCTTCGACCATGCACGTGGCACCAGGATCGAAAGCTGAGAGCTGATAGCTGATAGCTGAAAGCTCATAGCTCATAGCTCACGGCTCATAGCTCCTCGCTCACTCCCAGTGCGCCGCGATTTTCTTCCGCAGGAATGCAGCGCTGCGCTGCATCTGGTCCAGGCCGTCCATACCGTCTTCGATGCTGATCCAGCCGTCGAAGCCCTCGGCCGCGAGCAGGGCGAAGATCGCGTCGTAGTCGTTCATGCCTTTGCCGATCTCGCCGTGGCGCAGGCGTTTGGCGTAGCCGAGGGAATCCTCCTCGCGGCGCAGGTCTTCGATCGTGCCCTCGGCGAGGTAACGATCGCTCGCGTGCATCGACTTCACGCGATGCTTTACCCGCGCGAGCAATTCAAGCGGATCCTCACCGGCGAGGATCGTGTTTGAAGGGTCGTAATTGACACCGAAGTTGGGAGCGTGAACACGATCGATCAGATCGCAGAAAACATCCATCTTCTGGGCGAACTCGGGGTGCTGCCAGTAGCCGTCTTTGTAATGATTTTCGATGACGAGCGTAATGCCCCGCGCCGCGGCGTGTGGCAGACACGCTTCAATGCCTTCGGCGGCGAAGCGCAAACCTTCTTCGCGCGCGACCTCCGGCCTGCGCTGGCCGCTGAGCACGCGGCAGAACGTCGCGCCCAGCGCGGCTGCCATGTCGATCCAACTCTTTTCCAGATCCACCTGCTTCGCGCGGAAGGCTGCATCAGGATGCGTGAAATCGGGCGAGCAGCAGAACATGGGGATGGCCAGCCCGCGATCCGCCGCCATCGCGCGAAATGTTTTC
>JBBDXA010000037.1:0-8075 GCA_040902585.1 Phycisphaeraceae bacterium | reverse complement strand
CTTGAAGCCCCCGTGCCGGGGCCCGTGCCCACCGAAATCAAACTGATCAGCGCCAAGGCGACGTTCGAACAGAACAACAGTTCGCTCTCCGTCAAAGGCTCCATCGACAACGACCGCGTCACCGGCTGGGCGGTCGATCCGCAGTTCGGCAAGAACCACGCGGCCGTGTTCGAGTTCGAGAATCCGGTCGGTTTCGGCGCGGATCACGCCGGCACGATATTCACCTTCGAGTTCGAGTTCAACAACAACACCAATCACTCCATCGGCCGGCCTCGCCTTTCGATCACGACCAAACCCGCGCCTGTTTCCATCGAAGGCGACGCGACGCCGCAGAAAATCATCGAGCTGCTGACCACCCTGAAAAAGGCCGGCAGCGTGGACAAACTCACCGGCGCGCAGCTTGCCGATGCCCTGTCGTGGTACCGCAACTTCGATCCGAAGTGGAACGAACTGAATGGGAAAGTGCAGGCCTCGCTCGCGGCGAAACCCAAGGCCCAGACGGTGAAGGTGATGGTGTGCAGCGAAGGGCACAAGCCGATGAAGCATCACGCCGATGACCGCGGCTTCCCGCACTTCTACAAGGATACGTATCAGCTCAGTCGCGGCGACGTGAACCAGAAGAAGGACGTGGCCACGCAGGGCTTTTTGCAGATCGCCACCCGCGGCGGCAAGAGCGAAGCCTTCTGGCAGACGACCGCGCCGCCCGCCGGTTCGAAGCCGTCCTATCGCCGCACCGCGCTGGCGAACTGGATCACGGATGTGAACAGCGGCGCGGGGCACCTGCTCGCGCGGGTGATCGTGAATCGTCTCTGGCAGCATCACCTGGGCCGGGGCCTCGTCGCCACGCCCAGCGACTTCGGCATGCAGGGCGATCGCCCGACGCATCCCGAGCTGCTCGATTATCTCGCGACCGAACTCATCAAGAACGACTGGCACTTGAAGCCCATCCACAAGCTCATCATGACCAGCAGTGCCTACATGCAGTCGAGCGAGCACGACTCGGGAAACGAATCGCTCGATCCCCGCAATGCGCTCCTGTGGCGAGGCAACTTCCGCAGGCTCGAAGCCGAGGCCATTCGCGACAGCATGCTCGCCATCGGCCAGCAGCTCGACGCCACCATGTTCGGCCCCGGCACGCTCGACGAAGCGATGAAACGCCGGAGCATTTACTTTTTCATCAAGCGCAGCCAGCTCATCCCGATCCTCACTTTGTTCGACATGCCCGAACCGCTGACCAGCCAGGGCTCGCGCCCGACCACGACCATCGCCCCGCAGGCGCTATTGTTCATGAACAACCCGCAGGTGCGGCAGTACGCCACCGGCTTTGCGAAACGAATCACCGGCAAGGACACGACGCCCGAGCAGGCGGTGACGAAGGCGTACAAGATCGCCCTTTGCCGCGAGCCATCGAAGGCGGAGATCGCGGACAACGTGGCGTTCATCAAGGAGCAGCAGGCGTCGTACGAAGCGGCAAAAAAAGGCAACGCGGCCGATCTGGCGCTGACGGATTTCTGCCAGGTGATGTTTTGTTTGAATGAGTTTGTTTATGTGGAGTAATCACAATGAGCAAAGACGAGATCATTGCGACGCTAAGAGAGTTGAGTCCCGCGGAACTGGATGACGTCATCAAGGCGGCGACGCGGCTGGGCGACAATCGTGACCGCGTGGCCCGACGCGATCGAATGAAACAAGCCGCCTTGGCCGCCATCGACGACTATAAGCCGGGCGGCGAACAGGCTGAGTGGACCTCGCTGGACACGGAGGACTTCATCGATGAAACCGAACCGGGGTGAGTTGTGGTTGGTTGACCTGGGATTTACCGAGGGTGATGAAATGCGCAAGCAGCGCCCCGCGGTCGTCGTCAGTTCCGACGCGATCGGCGTACTCGACCTGCGCGTGGTCGTCCCGGTCACCGGCTGGCAGGAACGATTCGCCGCACGCGAGTGGATGGCCACGTTGAATCCCGATGCGGAAAACAACCTTGCAAAAACGTCGACAGCCGATGCGTTTCAAGTCCGCTCCATCGCCCTGTCGCGGTTCGTTCGCAGGATCGGCAAGCTGAGCGAAGCTGACATGCGCGGCGTCAGTATGGCCATTGAAGCAGTTTTTGATATGTGATCGGAGTACGAAGTGATTTACGACTGCGTGGACGTTCAACCCCCAATCATGCATGCAGCGCATCGACCCACCCCCAACGAGATCACGTACTACCGGCTACGCGAGTTAATCGACCGCAAGTACCCACCGGGTTGGTTTGTTGCAATCGATCAGGGCGAGATGGTGTCGGATGCCGAATCGTTTGACGAGTTGGAAGCCAAGCTTCTGGCAACGGAAAGCGGTGATCCCGAGGTACTCGTCGTGCAGGCTGGCGAGTGCTATCCTGAAATTGGAATCATTTTGTGATATCAGGAAGTGAACGACTATGAATCCATTAAACTCGAACACCCCCTCCCGCCGCCAACTCCTCGCCCGCGCCGGCGGCGGGCTGGGCATGCTCGGCCTCGCGTCGCTGCTGCATGACAAAGGTCTGCTCGAAACCAGCGCCCAGGCCGCGTCCGGTGCCGGGGGACCGCAGATCGACGCCAACCCCCTCGCCGCGCGCAAGCCGCACTTTAGCGGCAAGGCCAAGGCCGTCATCTGGCTCTTCATCAACGGCGGGCCTTCGCACGTCGATACCTTCGACTACAAGCCCGAGCTCGCCAAACGCGACGGGCAGGACATCCCCGGCTTCGACAAGAACACCGGCTTCTTCGCCAACGCCGTCGGCGGGCTCATGAAGTCTCCCTTCGAGTTCACCCAGCACGGCCAGTGCGGCAAGCATGTTTCTTCGCTCTTTCCCAATATCTCCAAACACGTGGACAAGATGGCGTTCATCCATTCGCTCCACACCGAAAGCAACAACCACAGCCCCGCGCTGTTCATGATCCAGTCCGGCCTGCCGCGCATGGGCTATCCGTGCGTAGGCTCGTGGGTGACCTACGGCCTGGGCTGCGAGTCCACCAACCTGCCCGCGTTCGTGGTGATGAGTGATCCCAAAGGTCGCGGCCTTCCTAAGGGTCATGCCGCCAACTGGGGCGCGGGCTTTTTGCCCAGCGTGTTTCAGGGCACGTACCTCCGGCCCAAGGGCGAGCCGATCGACAACCTCACGCGGCCGGCGATTTTGAATGACGATCAACAGCGCGCTCAACTCGATCTCCTGAAGAAACTCAACGCAAGGCACTTCGCGCAGAACGAAGCGGAGAACGATCTGGCGGCCCGCATCGAAAGTTTTGAACTCGCCTATCGCATGCAGACTGCCGCGCCCGAGGCGCTCGATGTGGACAGCGAACCGGCGAATATCAAGGAGCTTTACGGCCTGGAGCGCCCCGAATGCGCTCACTTCGCCCGCCAGTGCCTCACCGCCCGCCGCATGGTCGAGCGCGGCGTGCGCTTCGTGCAGATTTACTCCGGCGGGATGGACAACCAGCTTTCGTGGGACGGGCACAACGACATCGCCGGCAACCACGGCGGCTTCGCGAAGGAAACGGATCAACCCATTGCCGCGCTGCTGGAAGACCTCGCCCAGCGCGGCCTGCTCGACTCGACGCTCGTCATCTGGGGCGGCGAGTTCGGCCGGTTGCCCATCGCACAGAAAGCGGCGAAGCCCGGCCGCGATCACAACCCCCACGCCTTCACCCACTGGCTCGCCGGCGGCGGCACCAAGGGCGGCGTGAGCTACGGCGAGACCGACGAGATCGGCCACAAGGCCGCGGTCGATAAGGTGACCGTCAACGATTTACACGCGACGATCCTGCATTTATTGGGGCTGGATCATAAGAAGCTGACGTATGTCTACAACGGCAGACGGTTCCGGTTGACGGATGTGGCGGGTGAGGTGATTAAGCCGGTGTTGGCGTGATTGGCGAAGCCGGTTCGCGCGTCCTTTCGGGCCGGATGACTACCCATGTGGGCCTCCAGAGTCTTCGACAGTTCGCCGGCACCTGAGATCGCCTTTTACTCTGTCTGCTTTCTCATGTCGTGGTGCCTCGCCCCGCGCATTCGCTGGCCGGCGCTGACGGTGATCGCCGCGTTCATCGCTGCCGCCAGCGTGCAATACATTCTCTGGGCGGACTCCCACAGCACCTCCGACGACTGGACGCGCTTCGAAGATGTATTGCTGCGCGGCAGGTTGTGGGAGCGTGGCGATTGGGACCAATGGCGGCTGTTGATCGTCTACTGGATCCTGCCTTTCCCCCTTTGCATCGCGACGACGTATTTCTCGCGCAGACGATTCCGCGTGGTCAAGCCGACCGTGAAAGACACGCTCTGCCCGCGCTGCGGCTATGACCTGCGCGGCAGCGCCGACCAGCCCGCATGCCCCGAGTGCGGCACGGATATCGCGTGGGAGAAGCGGAAGTTTCTGCGGAGGAGGACGACCGACAAAGGTTCCAACTGACGGATGTCGCGGGTGAGGTGATTAAGCCGGTGTTGGCGTGAGTGTTGTCTCGAGTGTTCGCTCCGGTATCCCAACCGGGCAAGGCATTACAGCCCAGGGCAACGCCCTGAGTTGGCGTGGTGTGTGAGTGTTGAGGCCTGAAAGGCCGACACAACGACGAACGGCGCGCGACGCGGGACCACGCCTTTGACGCCCTTTTCGGAGCTTCAACTCTTTTCGCCTCACAAACCCAGCAAGTAGGTCGGGCTGCCCCTTGTAGACATTATGTATCGACCTGCCGCGCTTCTCTCGCGTGGATGACGGTGTAGTTGGTTTGCTCAACCGCAGAGCCATAACAAAAGGGACAGGTCGATAAATAATGTCTACAACGACACGTTGATTTCAGGCGATGAAACCCTGTGCGATATGATGGTTCTCACCATGAAAAAGAAAGCCACAAAACCCACCCGAGCCCTCACCCGCCGCGCCGCCCTCGGCTCGCTCGCCGCGGGCTCGGCCGCCCTCGCCTTCCCGCTCTATCTCCCCTCGCGACTTTTCGGCGAAAACGCGCCCTCTAAACAAATCACCCTCGGCTTCATCGGCGTCGGCCTGCACGGCCTGGGGCACAACCTCAATCAAACGCTCCAACAACCCGATGCGAAAGTGCTCGCGGTGTGCGATGTCTACGCCAGCCGGGCGGAGAAGGCGCAGCGGTATGTGAAGTCGCGCGACAAGTCGGAGGACTGCAAGACGTACTCTGATTTTCGTGAGGTGCTCGCGCGGAAGGATATTGATGCGGTGGTGATTTCGACGCCGGATCACTGGCATGTGCCGCTCTCGCTGGCTGCGGCGCGGGCGGGCAAGGATGTGTTCTGCGAGAAGCCGACGCTCACGATCGCCGAGGGGCGCGAGCTGGTGAACGTGATGAAGCAGCACGATGTCGTCTATCAGGCCGGCCTGGAAGACCGCGCGACCGATGAATATCACCGCATGGCCCAGATCGTCCGCAACGGCGGCATCGGCACGCTCCAGTCCATCGATGTCTACCTGCCCGAAGGCACGCTCTACAAAAAGGAAGAACCCGCGCCTGTGCCTGCTGACCTCAATTGGAACCTCTGGCTCGGCCCCGCGCCGTTTGCGCCTTATTCACCGCGCCGCACCGAGCCGCAGGCGTGGCGCAACATCCGCGATTACTCCGGCGGCAAGCTCACCGACTGGGGCGCGCACCTGCTCGACACCGCTCTCGTCGCCAACTTCGCCCAGCACACCGGGCCTGTGGAAGTGTCGGGCAAAGGCGAGGTGCCCGCCAATGCAATGAACTCGGTGCCGAGCAACTATGACATCAGCTACCGCTTCGCCAACGGCGTGACCCTGCGCGTGCGCAGCGGCAAGGTCGCGATCCGCTTCGAAGGGTCCGCCGGCTGGGTCGGCAACCAAGGCTGGCGCACCAGACTCGAAGCGAGCTCGCCCGAGATTCTCAAGATGCAATGGCCTTCGGATAAGGATCGATTGTGGGCTCGCCCGCCCCTGGAGCATCGCAATTTTCTGGACTGTGTTAAGTCGCGCAAGGCGACGACTTATCCGCCGGAGGATATTCATCGACTGAGCACGACGATGCATCTGGCGAACATCGCGATGGAGCTTGGCCGCAAGCTGACGTGGGATCCGAAGACCGAAGCGTTCAAGGATAATGATGCCGCCAACGTGCTGCGTTCGCGCGAATCGCGCCAGTGGGCATAAAGCCGCGACCGGTGGTCGCGGTCCAGTGGCATGGCCAAGCGGACTGCGCGCAGAATTCCCCGTCCGTTCAAGCCTATTCTATTGCACTGAATGGTTGTCCTTTGAAACACCCTCCCGCCCGATTGCAAAGGAATTCTCATGCTCAAGAGAACATCAATCCTTCCCGTCCTCCTCTTCGCCATCGCCGGCTGCCAGGGTTCATCGAACGATCTTCGCAAGCGAGCGGCCGACCTGCCTTCACAGGCCGGCATCGCCGCCAGCGCGGAAGAAGTGCGCCCGCTGAAGGTCGGCGAGCCGGCCGCGACGGGCATCCTGCGCAAGCCCCTAGGCGAAAGCGTGAGCGTCGCCAGCCTTTACGCGGCCAAGCCCACCGTGCTCATCTTCTATCGCGGCGCGTGGTGCCCTTACTGCACGGAGCATCTCAAAGGGCTGATCGAAGCCGAGGCGAAGCTCATCGCGATGGGCTTCCAGGTGCTGGCGGTGAGTCCCGACAAACCTTCGATCCTGCGGGCCGCGTCGAAGGAGCATGGCTACGCCTATCAGCTCCTTTCCGACAGCGACATGTCGCTGGCCAAGTCGTTCGGACTGGCGTTCAAGGTCGATGACGAGACGCTGATGAAGTACAAAGGCTACGGCATCGACCTGGAGCGTAACTCAGGCATGGATCATCACCTGCTGCCGGTGCCCGCGGTGTACGTCATCGATCAGGATGGAGTGATTCAGTTCGCACACTGGGATCCGAATTACCAGAAGCGATTATCCATGAACGAACTGCTGGCGGCGGCGGAGCGCGCGGCGAAGAAGTAAAACACGACCGATGGGTAAGCCCGCAGGGCGCATGAAGGTAGCCCCGGGCGCAAGCCCGTGGAACGGCGGTTAAGCCTGATTTGGAGCCCTAAGGGCGATTGCCGATGTCAGAGAAGTCAGAGAAGTCAATCGCCCTGCGGGCTCGCGTTCCGTGCCGTCCAAGACCACGGGCTCGCGCCCGTGGCTACCATCAAACGCCCTACGGGCTGGATCACTCATTCAATCAAAAAAGGCCTCACCCGCGCGGGTGAGACCTTTGTCATTTATGTGTCACTGTTTTCTTGGCTTACCAGTCATCCGACCGGAACGGCGAGGCGGGAATGCCTTCCTTGTTGTAGAGATTCGCGCCCGCCGGGTTCATCGAGAACGCGTAGCGCACCGCGACGGGCTTGGCGACTTCGGCGGATTTCACGACGACCGTCTTGCCGTCGATGGTTGCCTCCGCCCAGTGCCATTTCTTATCTTCACCGGCGACGGCGAAGCGGGCGAGTTTGCCGTCCTTCACTTGCGCCGTCGGTTCCAGGCCTTCCTTCTTGCCGACGATGAGACCTGAGCCGACGTTGTCGAAGCTGATGCGGATGGCGTCGCCTTCGACCTTGATGCCTTTGAAGAGCGGGCCGCTGGGGACAAGGAATAGTCTGTCGTAGGTCTGATGCAGGGCCCACTGCGCGAGGCGCCAGCCGACATCCTGTTTGTTCTTGGGGTGAATGTCCTTGGCTTCGCCGATGTCGATGATGACCGCCATGCCGGTGTGCCTGATGTTGAGAGCTTTGCGTTGAGCTTCGCGGAGTTTGGCCCAGCCGTCGCCGCCTTCGGGTTTGTCGTTGGGCTGCTGGAAGTCAGCAAGCTGCACCCAGTAGAAGGCGAGATCGGGGTTAAAGAGTTCGCGCCAGCCGTTGACGAGGGCCTGGGTCTTGTGGTAGTAGGATTCGCCTTCGCCGCCGTTGGATTCACCCTGGTACCAGATGGCGCCGCGCATGGCGAAGGGGGCGAGGGGCAGGATCATGGCGTTGCAGATGGCGCCGGGGGTGCCGCCGCCGACCTTGGCGTTTTCTTTGGCGTTCTTTTCGACTTGGGCAGCAAAATTGGCGAAGTCGAAAAGAACGCCAAAGAA
>JBBDXA010000036.1:0-8093 GCA_040902585.1 Phycisphaeraceae bacterium | reverse complement strand
GGGGGTACCGGGCGTGCCGGGGGTGCCGGGGGTGCCGGGCTGGGGGCGCTCGCCGTCGGGGCGGGTACCGGGCGTCGGGCGGGTGGCGCTGGGCAGGCTGATGCGGGGCAGTTTGCCGGCCGCGAGTTCCTTGTTGGCAGCTGCGCGTTCGTCTTCGCCGAGGCTGCCGTCTTTGTCCTTATCAAACGCGCCGAGCACCGCGGTACGAATCGCCCGGCGGTAGCCGTCGGCTTCGAACCAGTCGATGGTCTTGTTGCCGTTGCGGTCGAACGCGCGGAGCGTCGCCCAACTATCAAACTTGCGAACGAACGGATCGCTCGCCTTGGCGTTGGCGGTGAATTCCTCTTCGCTCATTTCCGAATCCACGCCGGCAGCGGAGAGGAATCGCGAGCGTTCGGAACCGGGGTTGTAGGGATCGACCGCATCCTTGGCCGGGTCCACGGGGGCATCCTCGCCGAAGGAGGTACTGGTCACGCCCGAGGCGCACAGCAGGGCTGCCGCCAATCCAAGCTTCATCTTGTTCATAAAAAGTCTCCGAGCAAAAGGGGGGTGGTTGGGTTACGCTTCAGGGGCGGGCCGCTTTGCCGTCCGCTTCCGCACTGACCGAAAGGACGAAAAGTGACCGCGCCACGTCCGCAGAACGTCTCATTGGAAGTGGCTATTGCGTCACTGCAAGGGGCAATTTATTCCGAATCAGGCGGAGCCAACCGGATCGAGTTGAATTCAGCCCTCCCGCTGGGCGGCCTGACGCCTTCGCTGGGCCTAGTCAAAGCAGTTATCGAACGGGTCAGGCTGCCCGTCATCGCCATGGTCAGGCCCCGTCCCGGCGGCTTCTGCTACGGCGAAGAGGACTGGCGGGTGATGCAAAAGGATGCAGACCTGCTCCTGGAAGCGGGGGCGGCGGGCCTTGCCTTCGGCTATCTGAAGACTGAGGGAGAAGTGGATATCCCACGTACTCGCATGATGTTACGGCAGATGGAAGGCCGGGCGGCCGTCTTTCACCGGGCCTTCGACCTGACCCCGGACCCCTTCGAGGCGTTGGAGATGCTCATCGATTTGGGCGTCACCCGCATCCTGACCAGCGGACAGGCCTCGACGGCGGCGGAAGGTGCGGAGGTGATCCGCCGGCTCATCAAACAGGCGGCAGGGCGGATCGAGATCCTGCCGGGCGGTAGCATTCGTGCGCACAGCGTCGCCGACCTGATCAAGGCGACGGGTTGCGATCAGGTGCATGCGGCGTTGCGTGTGTCCCGATCGGATCCGTCAACAGTGACACGCCCGCATCTTCGTTTCGGCCTTAACACGGGGTTGCCGGAAGGGGAGTTTGAAGAGGTGGATGAGGAATCGGTGCGTGCGATGCGGGCGACCTTGGACGGCGCAGCAAACACGCAGTGAATGATGCAGGCGGGCAGCGCTGCGAGCGCGCGGGATTGAACGAGGCTCGCTTTAGACACCCACAAAGTAGACCACTCAGGCCGGCCGGATCGCGGGTATATTTGAAACTACCTTTGACGTCGGGTTTCTGTCATACAGTTCGGGAGCCGCCATGACACGTCAGCGAAACAACATGGTTTGGTTCATCGCCATTGCATGCGCCGTTTTGACCACGGTGTGTGCCTGTTTTCCCGTCGCCGCGGATAAGCCGACCGACGCCGACCTGCGCTCGGCCAAGTGGTGGCTGGCGCGGGCGGAGGAGGAGACGGCGAAGCTGACAAAGCCGCATCATCAGGCGGAAACATCCGCGAACCTCGCCGTTGTCTGCGCCAAGAACAATCAGATAGACGCATTCGCAGTCGCCGCCAAGCGGGCCAGTGACGCTGGGGGCAGACTTTCCGATGTGGCCCAATACGTCATGGTCAAGAGTCGCCTCGCGGTCTCGTTCGCCATTGCCAAGGATGCCAACGCGTTCCAGGCGATCGTCGATCAATTCAATGAGCAGCTCCAGATCCTAATCGAGCTCGACGCGCTTGATGAACAAGTCGAGATAGATCAGTCCGATCACGCCAGGGAGCGGCTCAGGAAGATCAAGTCAATGTTGGAGAAAGTAAAGCTGGGGGCTGATGAGTCGGACTTGACCTGTCTGCTTGTCGCGTCCATTGAGATGCGCCTTGGCCTTTTTGATCAGTCCCGACAGACGATGAAGGCAGTGGGCTCGAAATGGATTCGCGTGGGCTTCCTTGCGAGATTCACGGTCGAGCAGGTGCGACAGGGTGCCTCATCTGTGGTGGAGGCGCAAGGCGGGTTGTCGTCGATCGAGAAATACCTGGACGCCTCGCGGCTGGATAACACGGCCGACGTATATCGCGAAATCGTCAAGGCGTATGCCGCGATCGGTGACATAGAAAATGCCTTGCGCGTGTTGGAGCGCGTGACGGGTCCCGTGAATCGGGCCGCAGCCCTTTGCGAATTGGCGCGTGCTCAAAGCGACAAGAAGGATCGTGCCGCGTGCGCCAAAAGCCTGATCGCAGCCAAACTCGCCGTGGAATCAATCAGCGTGCCCGACGAGCGGACCGGCGATCTTCAACTGTATCGCGCCGAGTACTGGTCCGTATTGGCGGCAGCGTACATGCACTGCGACCAGTCGCCGGCGTTGCATCGCTTGTACACCGACGAAACCGATGCGCTCCAGCGCGCCAATATGGCCATTGGCGCCGCCGATGAACTCTGGCGGATCAACCGCGACAAGGATCAAAAAGAGAAAGCCGCGAAGGATGCGAAGGGGGTACCTTCGCCTTAAGCGCCGTCACGCCTCCATCTCCCCGAATATCGCCCTGCCCACGCGCACCACATTTGCGCCTTCCTCGATCGCCACTTCAAAGTCGTTGGTCATGCCCATCGACAGCAGGTTGAACGCGCTGGTCACGAACGACTTGCCGCGCAGGTCTTCATAAAGGTGCGCCAGCCGGGCGAAGACGGGTCGGCTCTCTTCCGCGTGGTCGCTGTACGGGGCCATCGTCATCAGCCCGCGCAGGCGAAGGTGGAGCATCGAAGCGATCTGCTCGGCGACCGCATCGACCGCGGCGGGGGGCAGGCCGAACTTCTGATCCTCGCCCGCGATGTTGACCTGAAGCAGGATGTCGATCTGCGGCGACGCATCGCGCCCTTCCGTTTCACTCGCGCGCTTCAGGCCCAGAGCGTTGATTTCCTCCGCGAGGCGAAGGCTGTCGACACTGTGAATCAGGGCGGTGAGCGGCACCACTTCTTTCACCTTGTTGCGCTGAAGGTGGCCGATCATGTGCCAGCGGAGGGAAGAGGATTGCGGATTGCGGATCGCGGATTGCGGATTGGGTGGCGCGCCCGTACCTGGTTTCCCCTGTCCCCTGTTCCCCGTCCCCCGTTCCCTGATGATCGCATCCACCGCGGCTACGCGCTCCTGAAGCTGCTGCACGCGGTTCTCGGCGAAGTCGCGATGGCCCAAGGCGTGAAGATCGGCGATACGCTGAACGCTGGCGGTCTTCGTCACCGCGACCAGCAGCACGTTCTCAGACTTGCGGCCCTTGCGCCCCGCAGCATCCTCGATGCGATCCTTCACCTGAACGTAAGCGTCTCTCAGTCCGGTGGGCGATGTCGATGATTCAGACATGTGCGCAGGATAGCGATAAGAAGGAACGAAGGGACGGCGAGGGAGGAAGGGAAAGAAAACGAGCGACACTTGTCGCTCGTTGTGAAGCTGCTCATATTGAAGGAGTCCCGCGTAGACCGCCTCAGGCTCACGACCTCCATTCCCTTCGTGCCTCCGTGCCTCCGTCCCTTCGTTCCTTCCCCCTCACCCCTTCTTCGCCGGTGCCTCGACCTTATCCGGCCTTGCTTCCTGGAGGATCAGGCCGATCATCGCGGGGACGAGGACGAGCAGGGGCAGCACGATGGTGTGCGAGCTGAGGCTCTTGGTCACGCTGGATTGCCACTGCGGCACCTGGAGCAGCAGGGCCATCGCGCCCAGGACAGCAAGCGTGGATCCGCTGACGCTGGTGAACATGACCACGGAGAGTTTGAAGAGGATGAACGCGAGCATGCCGAAGACGATCAGGCCGATGAGCGCGCCGACCCAGTAATGTTCCGAAGCTCTGGTCACGGCGTCCGGCTCAACGCTGATGCGCGTGATCGCCGCCCAGGCATTGGCACCGATGAACGCACCGGTCAGCCCGCCCATCACGGCGACGGCATACTTCATCAGCGGCATGCAGGTGGCCGCCAGCAGGGCACCGACGCAGCCGGCGACGATCGTCTGTTCCGCGTGAAGCCGCTGCGCCACCGCCCAGCCGACGCACGCACCGATGAGCAGCGCCAGCACGACAGTCACCGGCTTGTAGAACTTGTACCCGCTCAGCAGGCACATGAGTCCGCCCGCCAGAAGCACGAGCGACCAGATGACGGACATCTGCTGAAGGTGTTCGAGAATCTGTCCCGGATGCGCGAGCGTGTCGGGCCGGGAGAAGACTCCGGTCATGACTTCGAGAAGATTTTTCTCAGGACCAGCGGGAGCTTGAGCGAACAGTGACAACATGGCGACCTCCGTGAGGCGAGTGGCGAGTAGCGACTGTTCAAGGGATGCGATGCGAGCGTTACGTCGTCGCGCCATCCATTTTGAACGAGTCACTTCTCACTTCATCGATCTCACTTATCGGCAGCCCCTCGCCAAAGTGTCCACTGAATCACAACGCCCGTGAGAGTTATCAGACCAAGTGTGATAAGAAGCGAGCGTGGTTCGCTGGGAAGCCAGCCGGTCTGATCGGGCGCATATTGCGCCAGAAGACCGCGAACGGAGGAGAGCAGGATGGCCGCGCCGACGAGGGCGGTCTGAATCGAAGCGGAAAAATAGGGCAGCACAAACCCGAGCAGCGCGCCCGCAAGTCCGGCGATGGCGAGTGTGATGGTCACATTGCGCTGGCCGGTGGATTTAAGTTCCAGCCACCAGGCTTCGAGGTAGGAACGCTGATAGTGGTAGACCTGATTGATGACCTGGATCACGGTCTTCTTTGCGTCTTCGATGTTCTCAGCCGTGATGCCGATGTCTTCCATCGAGAACTTGCTGACGGGCAGATCGGTCTTGGCGTCGCCCTTGTCTTTGTCGGGATCGGGCGTTTCGGTTTTGCCTGTCAGCGATTTGGGCGTAATGGGGTTAGGCGTTGGAACGATGGGCGCGGGCGCAGGGGGCGGAGGCGTCTGCGTGTTAAGCGTCAGCGGAGGCGGCGTTGCCGGATCAGCGGCAGGAGGAGGCGTGCCGGTCCAGACCACGAGCGCAGCCGGTGCAAGGAGAGCCGCGAGGGCTCCCATCGAAAGCGCCATCCACCCGCGGAAGAGGAACCACGCGCCCAGGACGCCGACGATCGCGCCGCCGATCATCCACACCAGCATGAGCCCGTCACTGACGGCCCCATCCTTTCGCAGTGCATCGGCGAGTACGAACGCAGCCGCCGCGCCGACGACAAGCCCGCTGAGACTGATCGCCACGCGAACGAGCTTTCGGCCCATCACCCAGAGAAAGAGCCCCAGGACAAGTGAGACGCCCAACGTGATTGGAAGGCCGGCAGGAGCTGCGGGGGCCGCGGAAGTTGCTTGTGCAATCCATGTGATCATCGCCGCATTGTAGCGAACAGCCGGGTGCCACGGCTCGACGACGCCCGGCGAGGAGACCCGTGCGAAGTCCTTTGATCCTCCTCAACACGTTCAACGCGCAATGCGCAAGGCTTCGTTGTGTCATGCAACGCGTGACCTTCATGGTGTTGCGTCATGCTTCTGCGAGCAGAAGAATGGCACGAACACCGCCACAATCACCATTCCCGCAATCGCTACAATGCCACCATGCCGGAAAACGTCGCCGAAACACAGCCTTCCAGCCTGCCTCCCGATCTGGCGGCACTGCGCATCCGCATCGACGAACTCGACGCGAAAATCGTCGGCCTGCTCAACGAACGCGCCCGCGTGGTGATCGACATCGGCCGGGTCAAACGCGACGGCAACTCGCCCATCTACGCCCCTGATCGCGAACAGGCCGTCCTGGCGCGGGTGCGCGAACACAACAAGGCCGGCCCGCTGCCCAACTCCTGCCTCGAAGCGATCTACCGCGAGCTGATGTCCGGCTCCTTCGCGCTGGAGCGGCCGCTGCGCATCGGGTACCTCGGCCCGGCAGGTTCGTTCAGTCACCTCGCCGCCAGCCGCAAGTTCGGCGCCAGCGTCGAGTATGACAACCTCGATGACATCCAGGCGGTGTTCGACGAGATCGCCCGCGGTCACATCGACCTCGGTCTCGTGCCCATCGAAAACTCCGCCATCGGCGGCATCGGCGAAACGCTCGACGGCTTCCTCGAGTCGCCCGCGCGAGTCTGCGCCGAAGTGTTGATTCACATTCATCACAATCTGCTCGCCAACTGCCCGCCTGACAAAATCAAAAAGGTTTACTCCAAGCCCGAAGTCTTCAGCCAGTGCCGCAAGTGGCTGAGCGTGCAGCTAAGGCAGGCCGAGCGCGTACCGGTCGCCAGCAGCAGCAAGGCGGCCGAGATGGCGTCGAAGGAAGAAGGGGCCGCGGCCATCGGTTCGGAACTGGCGGGACAGATCTACAACTTGAAGACGGTGTTCCCGAATATCGAAGACAACCCGAGCAACGTGACGCGCTTCTTCGTCATCGGCACGCAGCAGCCGCAGCCGACGGTGGACGACAAGACCGCGATCATGTTCACGACGGCTCACAAGGCCGGGGCGCTGTCGGAAGTACTCGAAGTCTTCCGCAAGCACAGCCTGAATCTGACGCACATCGACAAGCGCCCTAGCAAGCGCGTGAACTGGGAGTATTACTTCTTCGTCGATTTTCTGGGTCACGACACGGACAAGAACGTCCTCGCTGCGATCGAAGAAGCCCGCCAGCATTGCCTGCAACTCACCGTGCTGGGTTCCTTCCCGCGCGCTAAGGAAGTGATGTAGCCGCTTGCGGCTTAGCAACATCTACCCGCGACGATGGTCCCGCGTAGAATGTCCACATGAACCGCGCCCGGAAAACATCGATCCCTTGCCAACTCCCCGCGCTCATCCTGATCGTCACTCTCATCTCTCCCTCATTCACCCTCGCCGCCCCGCGCACGCGCACCTTCGAAGCTGCCGACACTTTCAACAACCCGCGCGATGACAACCCGCTCGCCCAGCAGGCGCTTGATGCCATCAAGTGGAAGCCCGGCAAGTTCGAAGTCATCTGCGAAACGCCCGCTTCGCCTGAAGAAGGCGAGCTCGATCGCATGTACTCCGACTACGACGCTCTCGTGCGCTTTCCCTCCGCCCTCGGTGAAGGCGATGCGGTGAAGGACACGGTCGTGATGGAGTGGTACGCCCCGCGCGATTCCGACGGCAAGGTCATCAAAGGACCGGCCATGGTCGTGCTGCACATTCTCGACGGGCGCATGCTCATCGCACGAGGCTTCGCGCGCACCTTCCGCGAGAACGGTATTCATGCTTTTGTGATGCACATGCCGCACTACGGGCGGCGCAGCGATCGCGGTCGCCGCCCCAACGCCACGGTCCTGGTTGAGGGCACGCGACAGGCTGTCGCCGATGCCCGCCGCGCCAAGGACGCCATTGCCGCGCTGCCGAATGTGGACGCTGCTCGCATCGGCATCCAGGGCACGAGCCTGGGCGGGTTCATCTGCGTCGGCGCAGCCTCGCTCGATGATGCCTTCAATCCGGTCTTCCCCACGCTGGCCGGCGGCGACCTGGTCAGCATGTTCAAGAACGGCAAGCACGAAGTGGAGCGCATCAAGGAGAGTGCCGAGCGCATGGGCATCACGCTGGAGCAGCTTCAGAAAATGCTCGAGGCCCTGGAGCCGAACCTGCTCGTGCATCGCATCGATGCGAAACATCTGTGGATGTTCAATGCGACGGATGATGAGGTGATTCCCGCCGACAACGCCGAGGCCCTGGCGAAGGCGGCGAAGCTGCCGCAGAAGCAGCACATCTGGATGGCGGGCGGACATGTGACCTGCATCGTGGAGCTGCCCAAGATCCTGCCGGTGATGGTCGAGCAGATCAAGGCGACGCGGTAAGCCGCGCGCGGCTGTTGTAACACAATAAGAATGTCCCCTCTCGAACTCATTAGAAGTGTCCCCCAT
>JBBDXA010000035.1:4411-8095 GCA_040902585.1 Phycisphaeraceae bacterium | reverse complement strand
CGCGAAGGCGAAGAAACTCATCTGGGGCATGGGCGCCGTTGGGGCTGCGCAGATAGCGACGCATGCTTACTTCACGGGCAAGCCGGCGGAGGAACTGAAGAAGCAGCAGGATGAAACCTACACGCCGATGTGGATCTTCGATCCTGCGGCGAAGAAGTGGGAGCAATACAAAACGGCCAAACCGCACGCCCAGCTTCGCGGCATGGGCGCGACCATGAGCTACCTGCCCGATGAGGGCAAATCAATCTGGTATGTCGCGGCTCAGAACGTGTCACCTTCCGCCTTTGAAATGTGGACCTTCGACGCGAAGGCCGATGCGTGGGCCGAGCTGAAGCCCGGCGGCAAACCCATCGGTACGCTGGCGACGAAAGACAAAGTCGCGCCGATGTCAGAGACGCAATCAGCCTACAGCGCAAAGCATAAAAAGATGGTGGCGGTACTGCTGCACGATACGTTCGTGTATGACGTGGTTAAGAACGAATGGATGAAGGCGGTGACGGATGAACGTATCTACGCGCACGATGCGCAGTCGGTGTTCATCTACGACAGTTATGCGGATGTGTTTCTGCTTGCGTTCCCGCCAGGTGGCCGGGGCAAGGAGCTGAAACTCGCCTCGTTTTCACTGACCGACAACCGCTGGCAGATGATTGAGCCGAGCGGCGCAGGTGTGCCCAAAGTGCAGTTCGGCATGTACATGGGCTACTACGATCCGGAGCACAATGTGACGGTGATTCAAGGTCGCGGGATTGATCGGATGTGGGTGTATCGGCACAGGAAATAGCGTCACAGACGTCCGCCCGCCGGCTGAAGCCGGCTCGCCTGCGGCGATTAGTTCGCCTTCGCCCCGCCGCCCACCGAGATCAGATGCGACTGCGTTCTTAAGTACATCACGCCGTCCGCCACGGCAGGCGTCGCGAAGCTTGCTTCGCCCAGCGGGTTGCGCGCCAGCACTTCAAACTTCTCCGGCGTCGCGCTGTACACGATCAGATCGCCCTTCCTGCTGAGCACGTAGAACTTGCCATCCACCACGATCGGCGAACCGAAGAACGTGTCGTTGAGCCGTTCGTTCCAGAGGAAGTCGCCCTTCTTCGCATCAATGCAGGCGGCGAATCCGCCGTCGCTGACCGTGTAAAGATGATCGCCCAGCGCGATCGTCGCCGGCACGTAGGGAATGTTGCGCGTCGCCGACCACACCACCGCCGGCTTCGTCTTGCCATCGCTGGTGCCGGGGCGGACCACGACGTACTTCTTGCCCGCGCCGCCTGAGCCGCAGTTGGTCACGATCGTGTCGCCGCTGACAATCAGGACCGATACCACGCGCATCGGCAGCAGGTCGCTGATTTCCCAGTTCACCCGGCCGGTCTCCGGATCGACGCCGGTCATGCCGTTGTTCGCCGAGGCAAAAATGATCTGCGGCTTATCACCCTTGTGCTGGAAGACACAAGGCACGCCGTAGGACGCGCCGTTGTCACTGAACTTGCGCTCGATGCGCCACTTCTGCGCGCCGGTCTTGCGATCAAAGGCTGCGACGAAGCTGGCGGCATCCTGATCGCTGGTGATGACGACGATGTTGTCGTGCAGCATGGGCGAGGTGGCCGCGCCGTGTTTGCTGTCGAAGACGCCCAGGTCTTTCGTCCAGACTTCCTTGCCTTCGTGCGTGAGCGCAATGAGCAGGCACTTGTCTTCCGCGCCGAGGTAGACATAAACATGATCGCCGTCCACGACAGGCGTTGATGCGCCCAGCGCGTTGAACTGGTGATGGCGGTAGGTCTTGCCGGGGTACTTCTTAGTCCAGACTTCCTTGCCGTTGACGGTGGAAAGACAGGAGATGAAACGGTCGCCGGTCTTATCGTTGCCGGACTGGATGAAGACGCGATTGCCCCAGATGACGGGCGAGCCGTGGCCCTCCGCGGGGAGCTGGATACGCCAGTTGTAATCCTTCTCGGTGAACCTCACGGGGACGCTGGTGGCGGCGGAGATGCCTGAGCCGTTGGGCCCGCGCAGGCGCGTCCACTCCTGGGCGCTGGCGGCAGTGGAGGCAAAGGCAAGGGCGGCGAGAACAGTGAGGCGAGAGAGATTGCTGAACATCACGCGGAGTCTCCGGTGGGAAGGTCGAATCGGAAGGCGGCCGAGCAACGGGCCGGCTGGCAACATCATATTGGATGAACGCCCGATCTGGTTTCGTTCTTTGCAAAGGTTGCGGGTTTGCGGGCGAAAACATCGCTACGCTACGGGGGTGCCGCACTCGACCACCGACACGATCGTTGCCGTCAGCAGTCCCCCCGGGCGTTCGCCGCGCGGGTTGATCAGGCTGAGTGGACCGGGAACGGAGGAGATTCTTGCATTGATTGTCGTGCCGCGTGAGTTGAAGGCGCGGCAACTCCTCCCCTGCCGCATTCAGCTCGACGAGGCCGCCCCGCCCCTGCCCGCGCTTCTCGCCTTCTTCCCCGCCCCGCGCAGCTACACCGGGCAGCCAATCGCCGAGCTTCAACCGCCCGGCAACCCCGCGCTGCTGGAGCGCGTGCTGCATCGCATCATCGCCCTGGGCGCCCGTCTCGCCGAGCCGGGTGAGTTCACATTCCGCGCCTACCTCGCAGGCAAGATGGACCTGACGCAGGCTGAAGGCATCGCCGCGACGATCGCCGCGGTCAGTGACGGCCAGCTCCAGGCTGCGACGATGCTGCGCCAGGGCAAGCTCGGGCGGATCTCGGAAAGGCTTGTCTATGAACTGGGCAACGCGCTGGCGCTGGTCGAAGCGGGCATCGATTTCGTGGATCAGGATGATGTCGTGCCCATCGCGCCGGCTGCGCTCGACAGGCGGCTGTCCGTCATTCATCTGGAACTTGATGAGTTGCTCTTGAAGGCACGGGCGTGGGGCGCGATTGAGGCGCTGCCGCGCGTTGTATTGGTCGGTCCGCCCAGCGCGGGCAAGAGCACGCTGCTCAACGCCCTGCTCGGCAGGCAGCGCGCGGTGATCAGTGAAACGCCGGGCACGACGCGCGATGTGCTGGCCGAACCGCTGACGATTCAGACTGCCAGCGGCGCGGCCATCGAGTTGATGCTGGTGGATATCGCGGGACTGGACGAAGCGCGGAGCGCGATCGATCGCGACATGCAGGCGGCAGCGCGCGGTGCTATTGAATCAGCGGACCTGTTGCTGCTGATCACGGACGCCTCCGCAGCCGCTTGCGGCGTAGCAGCGCCTGTTCCACTGCCGCCGCACAAGCCTTCGCTCCACGTCCGCACCAAGGCTGATCTGCCGTCCCCCGCGCCTCCCGTGACACCCGGGTTGCCCGGGTTGCCGGCGATCACATGCGATGTGACTGTGAGTGCCCACACCAGCGCGGGCCTCGATGCGCTGCGTTCACTGATCGCCGAGCGACTCGCAAGCCGGGCCGTGAGCCTGTCCGCTGACACGCTCGCCCTTCAGCCGCGCCATGAAAGTGCTCTGCGCGCTGCCCGCATCGCGCTGGTGAAAGCGCGACAACTGGTGGACCCGCAGGTTGCGGATTTATCTTTATCGCACGTGGAACTGATCGCCTCCGCCCTGCGCGAAACGCTGGATCATCTGGCGGGCCTGGGCGGCGAACTGACGCCCGATGATGTGATCGGGCGGATTTTTTCGACGTTTTGTATTGGGAAATGAAGTGCGTAAGTCCCCCGGGGGGGGGGGGGGGGGGGGGG
>JBBDXA010000035.1:0-4401 GCA_040902585.1 Phycisphaeraceae bacterium | reverse complement strand
CCGCCCCGCGCGCCCCCCCCCCCCCCCCCCCCCCCCCCCCCCCCCCGGGACTCACTTCCTATCTACGATCCGTTCATTCCCCATCGGCATCGCCAGCAACACCTCTTCGTTATCCGCGTGATGTTCTTTATAAGGATCGATGCGCAGGTACCGGCTCAGCCAGCCCACGCCCATGTAAAAGGGAATCGTGTCCAGAAGGGCGCAGGCGAATTTGAAAGCGTAGCCCGTGGCGATGAACAGCATGAGTTGTCCGCCGATGGGTTTGTCCGCATTCACAGGCAGCGCGTGGGCGTAGTAGTGCGTGATGAGGATCACTGCGGTGGTGTCCACCATCTGGCTGATCATGGTTGAGCCGTTGTTGCGGAGCCACAGGTGCTTGCCGCGCGTGAGTTTTTTCCAGAAGTGAAAGAGATAGACATCGCAGAACTGGGCCGCCATGTAGGCGATCATCGACGCCATCACCGCGCCCATGGCCAGGTTCCTCACGCTGAAGAACGTGTAACCGAACGGCACCTCGGCTTTGCCATCGACGATCGCGATCGGCGGCAGGCCCGTGGCCGGGTCCATGACGGGCGCATCCATCACGCTGCCCAGCCAGAGAATGAAGACGACCCAGGCGTTGAGCAGCAGGCCGACGAAGACGACGAAGTTGGCGCGGCGTCTGCCGTAAAACTCGCTGATGAAATCGGTGCAGAGAAAGGTGATCGGATACGGCAGCACGCCCACCGCCACGGCGAAGACCCATTGGTCATCCCCTTCGCCGAGGGTGGCCAGTGTGATGAAACGGGTGATGCCCAGGATGTTGAGCATCGTCAGCGTGCCCAGGAACAGGCCCGAGAGAATGAGAAACACCCGCTCGCGCCGCTCGTGCAGCTTCATGGGCGAGAGCGGCGGGAGATCGGCGAAGGGATTGACGTAGGCGGCGGCATCGGACATAAAACACTCCTGGACCGTCAGGCGAAACGATTGGGGAGCATGTTAGACAAGCATGCGCCCCTGCACCAAAGCAAAACCCCCCGGCATTGGGCCGGGGGGTTGGAAGAGGGTTTGGATGATTGAAGGATCAGGCGCGAGCGCGACGACGGCGTGCCAGACCAGCCAGGCCCATGAGGCCGAGCATCGCGGTGGCGGGCTCGGGGATGATGCCGCTGGTCAGTGGACCGACGCCGGTGGGTGCGGCCAGACTGTTGAGCTGGAGGACGAAGGCGTCGATGGCGGAAGCGTCTTCACGGGTGCTGAATCGCAGGGTGTAAACACCGGGGGAGGTGATGGCCCAGAGCATGCTGCTGTTGGCCGGGCCGGCCACGTTCTCCTCGAAGCCGCCGCCGGCATCCCAGGGCAGGGTGGCGAAATCGCCATCCACGGTCTGGCCCAATTCGTACCAGTCAGCGACGCCGCCGCCGCCGTCCTTGAACTGGACGATGTCAACAAAGAGGGAATCACTGCTACCGGCGGTGCCGCTGTTGGTGGCGTTGCCATCCCAGCGCACGAAGAGGCGATAGGTGCCGACGGTGTTGATCAACAGGTCATACTCGATGGAAGCGGGATTGGTCGGGCCACCGTTTCCAGCGCCGCCATCGGGCAGAACCTGGACAAACTTGCCGTCGCGGGCATTAAGCAGGGTGCCGGCCGACGGACCTTCATCCGGGACGACCTGCCAGAAGTCGCCGCCGGCGGCAGCGGTTCGGCGCGGGGAAACATCCGCCTCACCGGTCACCACACCCCCGGTTTCACCATAGGTGATCGCGAACACCGAGCCGGTGGCGGACAGAACCGCGGCGGCGGCGACGAGGGACAACTTCGACATGAGGGACTTGCGAATACTCATAACGATTCTCCTGAAAAGAGGTGGCAGAAATACAGAATAAAGGACCGCTGTCCGACACGATGTCGGACACCAGACCCAACGCCAATGAGGTGACTCAGTCTCCCTTTGAACGTACGACGCGATCGAAGACAGACAGGCGGTCAGACCTCACAACCGGCACAATCCCTACGAGTGTACAACCCGGTCGGAGGATCGCAAGCGAAATTATTCAGACTCCGCGTTTTTTTCAGGCCGGGCCGGCTTGCGAATCGTCCCTGTGGTTTGTATAATGTTCGGATATCGATTCCGGCCGCGCGATTCCTTCGCCCGGTCGCACCGTTCGCCTGCGGCGATCACGTCGATCGGTCTGTTCAAAATCCGCGCTTCCCATCCGGCATGCGTGTCTAGTGTAGTGCCTCACCCTGATGCGCCATTATCCAGCACAGCCCGCGCCCGTCTGACCTTGGCCAGAATATCTTCCACCGTCGCCGTCCACACGAATGACGTGGGCTTCGCGTTGTGATTGTCAATGAAGCGCGTGATCGCCTCGATCAGCGACTCGACGCTCTTGAACACGCCGCGACGGATCATCTTGTCGGTCAGGTTGCGGAACCAGCGTTCGATCAGGTTCAGCCAGGAACTGCTGGTGGGGATGAAGTGCATGTGGAAGCGCGGGTGCTTCTTCAGCCAGGCCTTCACCTTGGCGTGCTTGTGGGTGCTGTAGTTGTCCACGATCAGGTGCAGATCCAGGTCCGCAGGCGTCTGCTCATCAATCTTCTTGAGGAACTTGAGCCACTCCTGATGCCGATGGCGCGGCATGCATTCAGTGATCAGTTTTCCCTTGGCCAGTTCGATGGCGGCGAAGAGCGTGGTGGTGCCGTGACGCTTGTAGTCGTGCGTCATCGTGCCGCAGCGACCTTTCTTCATCGGCAATCCCGGCTGCGTGCGGTCCAGCGCCTGAATCTGACTCTTCTCATCACACGACAACACCAGCGCATGCTCCGGCGGATTCAGATACAGCCCCACGACATCCACCAGTTTCTCGACAAACTGTTTGTCGTTGGACAGCTTGAATGTTTTCGTCTGATGCGGCTTGAGTCCGTTCGCCTTCCACACCCGCTGAACCATCGCCGGCGAGACGTTCAAATGCGCGGCCAGCGTGCGCGTGCTCCAGTGGGTCGCCGCGGCGGGCTTGGTCTGCGTGGTCGCTTCAATGATTTTGCGAGCTTGTTCATCGCGTTTGGCTGGAGGTCGGCCGCCGCGCGGTGCGTCTTTCTCGATGCCGGCGAGACGCGAGGTGACGAATCGCTTGCGCCACACACCCACGGTGCGTGGCCGGGTGTTCAAAGATTGAGCGATCTGGTCGTTGCGTTCGCCAGCCGCCGCAGCAAGGACAATTTTAGCGCGCAAGACCAGGCGGCTGGGTGTGGCGCGCCCGCGCGACCAGCGTTCCAGCACGGTGCGTTCATCGGTGGACAGTTCAATGGCAACGGCAACTCGCATGGCGTGTTCCTCGGAGGATACGAGGAGAACGCCTGTGCGGATAATAAATTGCCTTAATTATGATTCACTACACTAGTAGACACGAGGTAGACACGGGGTAGACATTTGCGAAAGTGAGTCCCATGCAGAACTTAAACCGAAATGGCTACCAGTGGGTAGGGGGGGTGGTAGACACGTGTCTACCCCGGCCGACCGACCTGCCGGCTCGTCAACTGCCGCCCGCGACACGGGCAGTCGTCGCCAGCGAACCATTGACCCAACCCCCCTTCGTTTGCTACACTTACCGCCAATGGATTCCTCGCTCCTCATTCTCTCGATCGCACGTGGGCCCGGGCTTCTCCGCCTCGGAACGGTCGCCGTTAGCTGAGCGGTGGACCCGCAATTTCCTTCCTCCGCGACAACCGAAGGCTGTTGACATCGAAAACAGCCGGTTTCTACGTCGAATCGAACACAAATGCCGATTGGGACAGGATCATGGAGCGATCCCTCCACGCTGATCCAATCCCATTGCGATCGAGATGAAGCCGCTGTCGGTCCTCGTTCATCCGAAACTGACTCCGGTCTACACCCCAAACCCCACACCCTACACCCCAATACCCATGACCACCAAGCGAAACCTCAACGCACGTGACTACTCGACCCTGCCTGCCGGCACCGGCCCGAAGACCGACAAATACAAGGGCATGACCGGCGCCCAGATCTTCCACGCCATGATGGGCGAGCATGATGTCAAACACATGTTCGGCTACCCCGGCGGCGCGATCCTGCCCGTCTTCGATGCCATCCACGAGTCGCCCCACTTCAAGTTCATCCTCACTCGCCACGAACAAGGGGCGGGACACATGGCCGAAGGCTACGCCCGCGCTTCGGGCAAAGTCGGCGTCGTGCTCGTCACCAGCGGACCCGGCGCGACCAACACCGTCACGCCCCTGCAAGATGCCCTGATGGACGGCACGCCCATCATTGTCTTCGCCGGGCAGGTCGCCACTGGCGCGATCGGCACCGATGCCTTCCAGGAAGCCGATGTCACAGGCATCACCCGCTCGTGTACCAAGTGGAACGTGCTGGTGAAGGATGTCCGCGAGCTGCCT
>JBBDXA010000034.1:5107-8147 GCA_040902585.1 Phycisphaeraceae bacterium | reverse complement strand
CAGGGGCTTATGGAAGCGGGTGGGGGGATTTGAACCCCCGACATTCACGTTGGCAACGTGACGCTCTACCACTGAGCTACACCCGCCTGGGGTGGAGGAGTATACGCTAAGGTGCTATCGGCTATCAAGTCATCCTATTGTAGTAAAATCCGGGGCCTGGCGAAACGGCGGCTCTCCGCGCGGCCGGCAGACGCCCCACTAGGATTCCTCATCGATTCCTGTCCATTTCGCCAAGAGTCTTGACCGCCAACTCCCGTTGTGCCATACTGTTGGCGTCATCTGAGCATTGACGAGGGGTCCGTGGAAATTGCCGATCTGAGCCCGATGCTTCGAGGGCTGAACCAATCGAAAGTCTGTGTCGAATCCGCTTACAGGGACCATTCCATGTCCACCATTACGAAGAAGGAATTGATCGATCAGATCGCCGACGCCACCAAGGAGAAGCGTGTGGCGGTGAAGAAGATTGTCCAGGCTTTCCTCGACAGCATTATTATTGAACTGGGCAAGAGCAATCGCCTGGAGTTTCGCGACTTCGGCGTTTTCGAAGTCAAGCATCGCAAGAGCCGCATGGCGCAGAATCCCAAGACTCTTGAGCCGGTGCCCGTGCCCGCCAAGCGGACGGTGAAGTTCAAAGTCGGCCGGCTGATGAAGCAGACGCTTTCGGAAGACGGCGTGGTGCTGACGCTGGCGTCGATGCGAAGCAATCACGATGACGAGGATGACGATGCGCCTCCCGCCCCCAAGAAGCCCGCGCAGCGGCCCCCGGCTGACACGACCGCGCGCTAGGCCCTACTAGACAACAAGTTAGGCGGACCGGATGACCATCCCTACCCGCACGCCTGAGGGCGAAACTGGCCGCTGCCCCATCTGCGGCCAAGCGATCACCATCGAACCCTCTTCGCCGCTGGGCGACGCGCCGTGCCCCGCCTGCGGACAGTTGCTCTGTGTCCTTCGCATCGGCGACGCCGTCAGGTTTCTGCGGCCCAACGACCCGGCCTACCTTCGCATCATCGAACAACTGGCAAAGGTCGCGGGTGTCGATCCGGAGGAACTTCGCGCGAATCCTTCGCTGCTGGACGGGCTTGATTCGCTGGACACGGTCGAGTTCACCATGATGATGGAAGAATGGGACGAATGAATCGGCCGGCGCGCCCTCTGTCATGCCGCAACCTGCAAACGAATCAGATCCATGGTCGACCGCATTGGCCCACCGCCGCGCAGCGGGATTGCTGCGCCGTCTGAAGGAGACGGAGGCGGAGCCGCAGTCAGGTCGATGCGTGATTCGTGACGGCAAACGACTGCTCAATCTGGCGGGCAACGACTACCTCGGCCTGTCGCAGCATCCGCGTCTCAAGCAGGCTGCGTGCGAAGCGATCGCGAGATTCGGCACCGGGGCCGGCGCGAGCCGCCTCGTCAGCGGTCACAGCGCCCTGCACGCCCAGGTCGAGGCGCAGTTCGCGGCCTTCAAACATGCCCAGGCAGCTCTCATTTGTCCGACGGGCTACATGGCGAATCTCGCAGCCGTCACCGCGCTGGCGGGGCCTGGCGATCTCGTGTGCATCGACAAACTCTCTCATGCGAGCCTGATCGATGCCGCCTTCGCCAGCGGTGCGACCGTGCGCGTGTTTCCACATCTGAACGTCGAGAAGCTTGAAAGGATTCTGAGTCGAGGCCGAGAATCAAAGCATCGCTTCATCCTCACCGACTCCGTTTTCTCGATGGATGGTGATGTAACCGACCTGCCCTCGCTGTGCAGCCTCGCTGAAGAATACGGCGCGATGCTGATTGTCGATGAAGCGCACGGCACAGGCGTCCTGGGCGAAAACGGCGCGGGCCTTTGCGAAGCCCAGGGCGTCAGTGAGCGGGTCGATGTCGTCATCAGCACCGCAAGCAAGGCCATGGGCGGACTGGGCGGCATCATCACGAGCAAGCAGGTCATCATCGACACCATCGTGAACCACGCGCGGGCGTTCATCTACACCACCGCGGTGCCTGCGGGACAGGTCGCGGCGATTGGCGCGGCAATCGATGTAATCCGCGAGGAACCGCAGCGCAGGCGGCGGCTAAAGGAGATCACGCGGCAGGTGCGCGGGCAGCTTGCGGCGTGGAACCTCCTGCCTTCGTGCGAAGCGGCGAGCGGCGGGATCATCACACCGATTGTTCCCCTCATCACGGGCTCGGCTGAGTCGGCGCTTTCACTCGAAAATCATCTCGCTTCACGCGGGATTCTCGCGCCGGCGATTCGCCCCCCTACCGTCGCCCCCGGCTCGTCGCGCGTGCGCATCAGCCTGCGCGCGGACATGACGGAGCAGGAGGTGTCAACGCTGATCGAAGCCTTGCGCGAGCGGCCGGCGTAAATGGGCTGGGCCGGCGTAAGCGGGCTGGGCCGGCGTGCCTTTCACGCCGAGGGTGGGCCTCGAAGACTCGGCCCGACCGCTAAACGGGGGGCAAGGATTATTCCTTGCTCCTCGTCCTTTAACGCGAGCGCTCCCAGATCAGGTGCGGCAGCTCCGGCACGATCAGCTTTTCCATCGCCAGCTTCACCGCGTTGGTCGAGCCTGGCATCGCAAAGAGCAGCGTTTCGCCGGCCAGCCCGCCGATGGCTCTGCTGAGCATCGCAGCCGCGCCGACTTCGTCCCAGCTCAACATGCGAAAGAGTTCGCCGAAGCCGTCGAGTTGTTTGTCGAGCAGGCGGGCGACGACTTCGATGGTCGTGTCCCTGCTGGAGATGCCCGTGCCGCCTGTGGTGCAGATCACGTCGAAGCGATTCTCACCCAGCCACGCGCGAAGCTGGGCTTCGATCTGCTGCGCATCGTCCTTCACAATCGCATAGTCGCCGATCATGTGACCCGCGGCCTCAAGGTTTTCGATGATGACGCGACCGCCTTTGTCGGTCTCCTTCGTGCGCGTGTCGCTGATGGTCAGCACGGCACAAAGGGCCCGCTTCCCGGCGGCCTGCTGGCGGTGTTCGGCGGTGGACATGCGTTTGTGGTCCTGAGTCCTGAGTCCTGGGTCGTGAGTCGCATCCTACTTCAAGCCC
>JBBDXA010000034.1:0-5097 GCA_040902585.1 Phycisphaeraceae bacterium | reverse complement strand
GTTACCCCGACGGCTCGCCGACTCGCCATCGGGCTTGGCATGAAGACTCAGGACCCAGGACCCAGGACTCAGGACTTTCCTCCGCTCTCCTGCCGATTTTGCACCCACCCGTAACATATCTGGCGCTTCTGCATTGTTTCCGTATCCTGCCGCGCTTTTACCACCACGCGGCCTACCCGCGGAGAGTTTTAATGTGTCCTACAAAAGCCACGCTCGCTGCCTTCGCTGCGCTGACGCTCCTCGCCATCTCTGGTGCGCAGGCCGATGATTTTCAAGCCTCCAGCGAGTCGGAGATGAAGCCTTATAAGGAACGCCTCGGCAAGCATCTTCAATTCGTCCCCATCCCCGGCGGCGAATTGCTCATGGGCTCGCCTGCATCCGAGAAGAACCGCGGCGCAGACGAAGGCCCGCAGGTCAAGGTGAAGATCGAACCGTTCTGGATGGGCAAATATGAAGTGACGTGGGATGACTACAAGGCTTTCCGCGATGAGTATCCCACACCCGAGGATCGCAAGAAGGGATTGCCCGTGATTCCGGAAGGTGCGGATGCGGTGAGCATTCCCACGCCGATCTGGGAGCAGGAGTTTCGGCCGATTCTGAACTACATGGGTGAAGAAGGCGGCTACCCCGTTGCTGATCTTTCCCAGTTCAGCGCCAAGCAGTTCACCAAATGGCTGAGCAAGAAGACCGGCCGGTTTTATCGCCTGCCCACCGAGGCCGAGTGGGAATACGCCGCCCGCGCCGGCACGAAGACCGCCTACTTCTTCGGCGATGATCCCGCCAGGCTCGGCGACTACGCGTGGACCTTTGACAACAGCGAGATCAATCAGAACGTGAAGATTCACGCCGACTACAGCGCCGCCTACCGCGTCGTCGGTCAAAAGAAGCCCAACCCCTGGGGCCTGTACGACATCTACGGCAACGTGGGGGAATGGGTGATCGACGGCTACAAGAAGGACCACTACGCAGCCTTTGCCGGCAAGACGATGAACTATATAGATGTGATCAACTGGGCATCGGAGCGCTTCCCCACCTCCATCCGCGGAGGCAACTGGAACGCCAACCCCGAAGCCTGCCGATCCGCCTCCCGCGAGCCTTCGCACAGGGATTTGCAGGACCTGGACCCGCAGTTGCCCAAGAGCGTTTGGTGGTACACTAATGCGTTCCACGTCGGCTTCCGCGTGGTCCGTCCGCTGAAGGAGCCGGCCGACAAGGAGAAGGCCCGATATTGGGAAGCCAACGACGAGCACATTGAGACCGTGCTCAAAGAAAACAAGAAGGGCTACCGCAAGGTGATTGAACCCTTGAAGGAAGTTGCCGAAAAGAAAGAGTAGAAGCCCGAATAACGCCTCGAACGTAGAGTGCGCCGTTCGGGCAGACCCCCGCAACCACAGTGAATCTGGAGACTCGAATGATTGGTGATCGATTCAAGTTGGCGGCCGCCTTCTGCACCCTGTCGTGTGCCCTGCTTGCCGCCCCTGCCGGTGTGCGCGCAGACGACGCCAAGACCGAATCGGAGATGAAGCCTTATAAGGCTGCGATCGGCACGTGGCTGGAGATGGTGCCCATCAAGGGCGGCAAGTTCACCATGGGTTCACCTGCGAGCGAAGCCGGCCGGGGCGCCGATGAAGGCTCGCAGTTTGAAGTGGAAGTCGAGCCCTTCTGGATGGGCAAGTACGAAGTCACGTG
Source organism: Phycisphaeraceae bacterium (assembly GCA_040902585.1). GTDB lineage: Bacteria > Planctomycetota > Phycisphaerae > Phycisphaerales > Phycisphaeraceae > JBBDXA01. Next base: position 3,408 of record JBBDXA010000034.1, on the reverse strand, counting down.
GGATGACTATCAGATGTTCCGCGATGAATACCCCGACCGCAAGAAGAGCGGCATCACGGTGCCGAAGGAAAAAATGTCCGATGCCGTGAGCATTCCCACGCCTTTGTGGGAACAGGACTCTGCGCCGATCTTGAAAGGCATGGGTCAGTACGGCGGCTTCCCCGCGGCTGACATCAGCCAGTTCGCCGCCAAACAGTTCACCAAATGGCTCTCCAAACGCACCGGCCACTTCTACCGCCTGCCCACCGAAGCGGAGTGGGAATACGCCGCGCGGGCAGGCACCAAGACCGCCTACTTCTTCGGCGACAGCGCCGACAAGCTCGGCGACTACGCATGGAACTTCGACAACTCCGTGTGGGACGATCCTGACAAAGGCATGCCCGGCGTCGGCTCAGGCTACCGCATCGTCGGCAAGAAAAAGCCCAACCCCTGGGGCCTTTACGACATCTACGGAAACGTGGCCGAGTGGGTGATCGACGGCTACACGAAAGATCACTACGCCCAGTTCGCCGGTAAGAGCGTGAGGTGGAAGGATGCGGTGGATTGGCCCAAGGTGATCTTCCCGACGACCGCCCGCGGCGGCCACTGGGACGCCGGCCCCGAAGGCTGTCGCTCCGCCACGCGCCTGGCCTCCGACAAGATGTGGCAACACCGCGACCCGCAACTGCCCAAGAGCGTGTGGTGGTACACCGATGCGTTCCACGTCGGCTTCCGCATCGTGCGCCCGCTGAAGGAGCCGAGCGAAGAAGAAAAGCTCAAGTACTGGGAGCCGCACAGCGAAGACATTGCGGATGTGCTCAAGACGAGCAACAAGGAATTGAAGGCGCTGATTGAGAAGAAGTGAGCAGGCGTCTGAAATCTCAAATTTCAACCTTCAAATCACAAACAAGCTCCAAGTCAAAAATACCAAAGGGCCGCGGATCACACCGCGGCGCGTTGCGGTTTTCAAGCTTTAAGATTTAATGATTGGAGCTTGTTTGAGATTTGGAGGTTACGTTTTTGGAGCTTCCCCTTTGGGTTGTGCAATCTCCGCACCTCCAAGCCCTCACGCTATACTGGCCTCACTCCGGTTCTGGTGTCATTATTCCCCGTAGACCAGGTTCCCATGCGACGAACGTTTCGACTCTGCTGCTGCCTCGCGATCCTGACCTTCGCTTTCCCCGCCTTCGCGCAGGAGCGGTTCAAGGAAACACGCTCGCTCAGCCAGTACGTGCATCACATCACGCTCTACGACGCCGCCGGCGTGGCGATCGATCCGACTTCGCCCAATGCCAAACCCTACTCGCCCATGCAGACGTGCATGAAGTGCCACGATTACAAATCCATCGCGCACGGCTACCACTTCAACGCGGGCGACAAACTCTTCACGGATGCGGCTGGCAAGGAACATAAACTCAGTGACGGCAGGCCCGGCGAACCCTGGATCTTCTCCGATGCCCGCAGCGGTTCGCAGATTCCCCTTTCGCTTCGCGACTGGAAGGGCACGCACAAACCCGAAGACATCGGCCTGACGCGGCTGCGGTATCTCGTCGAGTTCGGCAGGCAGATGCCCGGCGGCGGAGTGGGCCAGAGCGCTAAGCCGCAAGCGGCTGCGGATGCTGATGAGGCGCGGTTCAACATTTCAGGCAACCTCGAAATCGACTGTCTCATCTGTCACAGCAACGACCGCAGCTACAGCCACGAGCGCTGGATGAAACAGGTGAGCGATCAGAACTTCGCCTGGGCCGCGACGTATGCCCTGGGCATCGCCTCGGTGAAGGGTTCCGCCAAGACGGTGCCCGATGATTTCGATCCGGCGAAGGCGGCCGACCCTGATGCGGCAGGCGCGGCGGCCGGGCCCAAGCTGCCCGAAGTGAAGTACGACAAGTCGCGCTTCGATGAAGAAGGTCACACCTTTATCGACATCATCCGCACGCCCTCGAACAACGCCTGTTACGCCTGCCACACGACGCGGCCTGTCGGCGATGAAACGCCGGCGAAGTGGCTGCATGATGAAGATGTACACGTGAAGGCCGGCATCGCCTGTGCCCAGTGCCATCGCAACGACATCGGCCACCACACCGTTCGCGGTTACGAAGGCGAGAAACACCCCACCGCCAGCGACATCTCCTCGCTCTCGTGTCGCGGCTGCCATCTCGACCAGAACGATGCGACGAAGTACGACCAGATCGGCGGCCGACTCGGCGCGCCCAAGCCGCTGCACCAGGGCATTCCGCCGATTCACTTCGACAAGATGTCCTGCACAAGCTGTCACAGCGGCCCGCTGCCGAAGGACCGCGCGACAGGCGTGCAGACGGCCATGGCGCATGCCTTCGGTCTGGCAACGCAGACGCGCGAGGACAGCGATCTTCCGCTGATCGTGCAGCCGGTGTTTCGCAAGAATGACCAAGGCGTGATCTACCCCTACCGTCAGGTCTGGCCCGCGTACTTCGGCGTGATGACCGACTCGTTGCTAATCAAGCCGATGGAGCCTAATCAGGTGTATATGTCGCTGCGGCGCTCCTTGCGCATCAGGAGTGACTTCCGCGCTGAGGCGTCGAAGGTGAGCCTGACCGATGAAGATCGCAAGAGCGCATTGGGCGATGCGGCGACGAAACCTGATGCGGAGCTGACCGCCGAGCAGAAGGCAAAGCTGGATGCGTTGCAGCTTAAGAGGTCCGTTGAGAAGTTCCGTGAGAATCTCGCCAAGGCACTGGTGGGCCTGAAGTCGCTCGCCGGCGAAGGCAAGCCGGTGTACATCTCCGGCGGCAAGGTGTATGAGCTCGATGCAAGCGACGAGAATAGGGTGATATCCGAACGACACCCCTCCGGCGCGCCCTACGCCTGGCCTCTTGCTCACGACGTCCGTCCCGCGCGGCAGTCGCTGGGCGTGCTCGGCTGCACCGAGTGCCACGCCAAGGACGCCCCGATTTTCTACAGCCTTGCCGTCGCCCAAGGCCCCGCGCCGGATGAGGCCCCGATCACCCAGGCCATGCACGAGATTCAGGGCCAGGATCCGAAGCTGATGGACAAGTGGGAACTTTCCTTCGGCGGCCGCGCGGCGTTCAAGTGGATCGGTTTCATCGCCATCGGCACGGTGGCTGTGATCGTCGCGCTCTTCGCCCTGCTCACGCTCGGCGGCTTCCTGAAAATGTTCCGCCCACGCGGCGGCTAGCGCGTTTTGTTGAAGGGTGCCACGGGTCGGCGAGGTCCGCCGAGCAGACCCGTGCGGTCACCCGCGAGTTCCGCACCTGAAAGGACAACACACGCCCACACGGGTCTTCGTCGCAGAGCCTCCTCGACCCGTGGCACCCAATCGACTCATGCTGTTTGCACACCAGACCATGACCCTCCTCGCCAACATCCTCACGGACTTGGGCAACGACCCCGCCGGCCGCTACGGCAAGGTGGTGACCTATACGCTCATCG
>JBBDXA010000033.1:0-8158 GCA_040902585.1 Phycisphaeraceae bacterium | reverse complement strand
TACTTGACGGTCTTGTCGGATTTGATGGAGGCGATGTCGGTGCGCAGGGGGCCGACGGTTGGTTCTTTCTGCGCGAAGGCGGGGAGTGAGATGAGAAGAAGAAGGACGGGAACGAGGGAGCGTGAAAGGCTCATGGCGACTCCTGCCGAGGGTGAAGCGGAACGGGCGCGGTGCCCCTGTGAGACATTGTCATTATGCCGCGCGAGGGTTAACAGGCGAAATGAAATGCGGCCCAAAGCCCAGGGATAGCTATCCCTGGGCTTTGGGCGTGAGGCGCATTACATCCCCGGGGCGAAGCCGTGGCGCAGGGTGTTTTCGCAGCAGGCGCGGGGCTCGACGAACTGGAGGAGGTAATCCTCGCCGCCGGCCTTGGAGCCGACGCCTGACAGGCCGAACCCGCCGAAGGGCTGGCGGCCGACGAGGGCCCCGGTGGACCCGCGATTGATGTAAAGATTGCCCACGCGGAACTCTTTGCGGGCGCGGGCCAGGTGCGAAGGCGTGCGCGTGTAGATCGCGCCGGTGAGTTTGTAGCTGGTGCTGTTGGCGACGCGGAGGGCTTCGTCGAAGGAGTTGACTTTGATGACGGCCAGGACCGGGCCGAAGATTTCTTCGGTGGCGAGGCGATGCTGCGGCGTGATGTTCGTGAAGATGTGCGGGGCGATGTAGCGGGCGGGTGATATGGCTGTATCGGGTGTCATGGGCAACGGAGTCCGCGAAGTTGCCCGTGCCGATGAACCTGGGGCGTCCGCACGGGCAAGCTCGGCGGCCCTCGCTTGCCCATGGCACCCAGGATCATCCATGCCCAGCGCGAGTTCGCCTTCCTGTTTGCCGATGTCGATGTAGGAACGAATCTTCTTCGCAGCTGCTTCGTCGATGACCGGGCCGACGTCGGTGCCGGGGTCGAGCGGGTCACCCACGCGCAGGGCCTTCGTCGCTTCGACGAGACGCTCGACGAACTGATCATGCGCATCGGCCAGCACGATCGCGCGACTGCATGCCGAGCATTTCTGCCCTGCGTAACCGAACGCCGAGTCGCGCACGCCGACCACGGCTTCATCGAGGTCAGCCGAGCTGTCGATGATGATCGCGTTCTTGCCGCCCATCTCGCAGATGACTTTCTTCACGTGCATCTGACCGCTCGGCGTCACGCCCGCGGCTTCGATGATGTTCAGGCCCACCGTCTTTGAACCCGTGAACGCAATGAGCGCCACGCGTGGGTCGCGCACCAAGAGCGCCCCGACCGTCTCACCTTCGCCCGGCACGAAGTGCAGCACATCACCCGGCACGCCCGCCTCCCATAGCATCTCGCACATCACCTTCGCGATGCCCGGCGTCTGCTCCGCGGGCTTCACGATCGTGGGGTTGCCTGTCACGAGCGCTGCGACCGTCATGCCACAACAGATCGCCATGGGAAAATTCCAAGGGCTGATCACCACCGCCACACCGCGCGGCTGATACCACGTCTCATCCAACTCGCCGATGTACCGCCCCAATCGTCTGGGCTCAAATAAATCCATCGCGCAGCGGGCGTAGTACTCGCAGAAATCGATCGCTTCACACACATCGCCATCCGCTTCCTGCCAGGGCTTGCCGGACTCGCGGATGATGATGCCGCAAAGCTCATCCCGCCGTTTGCGCATGATGCCTGCGGCGCGGATGAGCATGTTGCAGCGATCGGCGGGAGAGACATCACGCCACGATTCGAAGGCAGCCGCGGCCTGCGTGATCGCCTGTTTCGCCTGCTCCAGCGTGCTGTCATTGGCGACCTTGGGCACCGTCACCTGTTGCACCGCCTTGGCAAACGCCTCGCGCATCTTCGCATCCGCAAAATCCCGCAACGGCTCGTTGATGAACGGCTTGCCATCACCCACTTCAGGCGGCGCGGGACTTAACCGATGCCTGTTCGCCAGCTCGCTCCTGCGTTTCGCATCAGGCTCGTGCTTGAACGCGACGCGCTCGCCTTCCGGCTTCGCGAGCAGGGCATCGGGCGAGGCTTCATCGTAGAAGCTCGCTTTGAGCCAGGATTCGTTGGAGGTGTTTTCGAGCAGTCGGCGGACGAGGTACGCCATGCCGGGGATCATCGGGCCCACGGGCAGGTACTCGCGCAGGCGCAGATCGCGGGCAATCGCGGCTTCCTTGAGCACGCCCGCCATGCCGTTGAGCATTTGCAGTTCGAGGGCGGAGGTGGGCAGCCCGCGCGTTTCAAGCTGCGCCAAGGCATGGGCGATGGAGCGCACGTTGTGCGAGCCGAGCGCGAGCTTCACGCCGCCGGTGTCTTTCGACTTAGGCACGGCATCGATGAACTGCTTCGTCATGCGCTCGAAACACGCATCGGTCTGCGGCTTCGTGCCCCACACCGGCACCGGCCAGCCCATCTGCTCGGCGTGAATCACTTCATAATCCCAGTACGCGCCCTTCACCAGGCGCACGGTCACTTGCCTGCCTGACTTCTTCGACCATTCGATGATGCGCGTCACGTCATCGTCACCGGTCTTGAGGTACGCCTGCATCGCCAGCCCGGCGTGAAAGTCGAAGCGTTCGCAGCAACGCATGAACAGCGTCAGCATCAGGTCCTTGTACTTGAACTGCTCCATGTCGAAGTTGACGAGCACCCCATGCTTCGTCGCGCTTTGAAGGATCGGCGTCAAGGCTTCGGTCAGGCGATCGAGCGTGCGATCAAAGTCGATCGGCGAAGGATGCGGATCGAGCGAGGTGATCTTGATGGAGACATTGGTGCGCGGGATCGGGCCGAGGTGATCGGTTTCGAGTCGCGCGTTGTAAGGCCAGCTTTTCGTCTGCGCGGGAAGGTTTTCGATGAGGTCGAGATAGCGCTGGGCGTAGGCATCCGCTTCAGGTTTGGAGACGCAGGCTTCGCCGAGCAGGTCGATGGAGAAGGCGGCACCGTTGACCCAGAGTTTGCGCAGCGCGGGCATGGCGGAGGCGGCATCTTCACCGGCGATGAACCGGCGGGCCATGGCTTTGATCTGCCGCGAGACGATGTCCGCGGTGACGCCCTTGAGCAGGCCGCCGGCGGTGAGAGCGAGGCCCAGCCCGCGCGGGGATTTCACGCCGGGCTGCGTGAGATACTCCATCAGGTGCGTGTAGATGATCTTGCTGGTGCGCAGCATCGGGAAGGCATCGACGAAGCGGAAGAGCTGAACCTTAAACGCTTCATCGCGCGTGGCCCAATCCATGAGGCGATCGGACCAGGACGTGGAGCCGAAAAATCCTTTGCCGCCTTTGCGGGCAGCCTTGAGGATTTCTTCGCCGATTTGACGCGTGCGGGTTTCGACGGCTGTGAGGCGGGACATGGCTTCATTGCAGCATAAACATGCGTGGCTGTCACTCCCGCGGCGAGGCCGGCGCGGGCGGCGCGGGCAGCGGGGGCAGGTCGTCGGGCAATTTGCGATCGCCGGGCGGCAGGGTCATCGTGCCGCGCAGCTTCGTGCCGGTGTTCTCCGTGTCGCCGCCGGTGATGAGGAAGAAGCGGTCGTCGATGAGCCCCGCGTTGATGTTGGTGACCGGGTTGCTGTCAGCGGTGAATCGAGCGCGGTTGAGCGACGTCCACTTGCCATCCTTGTCGCACGACCAGCCGTTGCCGAACACGGCTTCGCGCGGCTTCGTGGCGGAGACGCGATCGCGCTTGAAGTCTTCGACGAAGCTGTAGAGCCCGCCCATGCGACGCCCGCCGGTGATGGTGGAGAACGTCACCATGTGAACCCATCGCTTTTCATCGGGCAGGTAGAGATGGCCGGCATATTCGGTGCGCTGGCCGGCGGGTTGGGCGGTGACGAGGAAGCGCCAGGTTTCACCGACTTTCCAGTCGAGGTCGTAGAACGACTGCCCGCCGGTGCCTTCGCCGCCGAAGCGGCCGATGCGGGTCTTGTCGTCTTTGTGGAGGAGCTTGGTGCGTTTGTCTTCCTCGACGGCCTTCGGATCGTTCTGCTGCGAATCCCACACGGAGAAGATGGCGAGCTTTTTGCCGCTAGCCAGTTCCTGGATGCCGAAGTAGCCCTTGTCCCAGCCGCAGACGGCGAAGTAGGTGCCGATGGCGGATTGTTTAACGGTGATCTCGTTGTAGAAGGCGACGGCGTTGGAGCCGCCGTAGCCGAGATGGATGGAGCGGCAGGCGATGCCTTTGAGGCGTTCGTCGGCGAGGGCGCGCGGCGCGAGCAGGCTGAAGGCGATGGCGAAACAGGTAAGGGCGATGGTGAAGGATCGGGGCATGTGAGGATTGTATGTCAAGACTCAACGGGTTTGGTTGCGCGTCCGATTCGCACAGGAATGCCGTGACGGTATCCTGCATCTTTCATTGCGCACCATGGCCTAATCATGGGGGAGCATATGGGCGAGGTAAACATTGATGTCGATGGGTTGACACAGTCAATCATCGAAGTTGCCACAGCCATTTCACGCGCAACAGTCATCCGATGGTGGGATCAATTGGATTCACGCGAGCGCGCTCGTGTTTTGGCCTGGCAGTTCAATTGGAGCAACGAGTCTGAATTGCCCGGTAGGATCGTAGCCGGGCTCACCATCCGACGTCGAAAGGCGATCGAGGGGTTGATTTCCATGGAAGATGTCTCCGATCACCTGTTCATTCACCTGATCGAGAGCGCTCCTCACAACATTGGAAGGAAAAAGCGGTATCGAGGTGTTCCGGCAAACCTTTTCGCATTCGCCTGCCAACAGGCAATGGCTCTCGGGTTTGCGGGCGAAGTGGCGTTTCTCGCCAAAGCTGAACTTGTCGAGCACTACAAAACTTCTCTCGGTGCGGTGCGAATCGGCGCGAGCACGCGTATGATTATCCCAGAGCAAGCGGCGAGGATGCTGATCGACACCTATTCCATGACGGACGACACATGGCCAATCTGAACGACGACATTGACCTTGACCTTCCCCCTTCACAGGTCACGCCCGAAGATCGACGGATGATCAGGGAGTATCTCGCTGCCCATCGCGATGAGAACTTCGCCCGGCGTGCGGAGGAGATGAGGCAGTGGGTTCTGACCCGCTGGGGGCGCAAGTCGGGATCGAAAGCATCGAGCGAGGCTGCGGATTCGCCGAGCCGCTGAATGTGAAGATGATGAAGCAACAAAAAACCCCGGCGAATGATCGCCGGGGTTTCGTGTTTATTCAGTTGTCTTCACGCGGCTGAGTCCTTCGCCGCGAGTCACCGTGATTTAGTCCAGATACTGCCCTTCAAGCGTGACACGAATCTTGTCCAGGGCCTTGTTCTGAATCTGGCGGACGCGTTCCTTGGTCACGCCGATGATCTTGCCGACCTGTTCGAGCGTCAGCGGCGAAGCCTCGGGGTCTTTCTCGAGGCGTTTGCCGACGCCGAAGCGGTGCTCGATCACTTCCTGTTCGATCGGCGTGAGCTCGGCGCGGTTGTCCTTCATGATCGTCTTGAGTTCATCCACGCAATCGTCCTCGTGACCTTCACGCTTCTTCTGCATGAAGTCGCTCTTCTCGAGTTTGGGATCGAAATCCGTGGGGAACAGTTGACGATACTTGCTCAGCTTCACGCCCGATCGCGAGAACGCCTTGAGGATCGCGCGGCAGGCGTAGGTGCTGAACTTGAAGCCACGCGCCACGTCGAACTTATCCACCGCGCGGAGCAGCGCCATGTTGCCTTCGGAGACCAGGTCGCCAAAGTCCACTTCGCTCATCCGCGTGCGCTTGGCCATCGCCAGCACCAGGGCGAGGTTGGTCTGCGCGATCTGATCGCGATACGCCTCAGCCTTCTTGTACCACTCGAGCATCTGCCGCGCCAGCTTCGGATTCACCGGACCGCTGCCGAGCTTGGCGTTGATCTGGTTCTTGAACTGGTTGACCATGTACCGGCAGTAGTTGAACTGAAGGAACAGCGCCCGCTCTTCGGCGGCGGTCAGGAGCACGGTGCCCATGTTCTTGGTCGTGCGGACCTCGGTGAGGTTTTCCATCAGCGGGTGATACCAACTGGTGTCCGGGTATTTGATGGGCGGTGCTTCGTCGAAAATCTTGCGCGAGGCATCGTCCTTGGCGAAAAGTTCGTTCTCGACAAGGTCGTACTTCTCAGCCAGGAGCTGCGCGACGGTGCGCTGATCCTGTTCGCTGAGCCGGCTGGCGGAGGCCGCCATGGACACGCGCTTGCCGCGCCGTGCCTGCTCGAGCGGGCTGGAGGGGCTGGGGGGGCTGGGGGTCTTCTTTTTGATCATAATCTCGGCCATGACTCACCACCTTTCCCTGAATTTGGCTGAAAGTGGCCATCCAGATACTTTAGAGGCCGTCAACGCCTGACGGTTCCCTGGGGCAGTTCCGGTTGTCGGGGGAATTCTGCCCGTGGGGATCGGGCAAGCGGGGGTAGGCACTCCTACATAGTATCTTACACGCGGCACACCCAAATTGTTCGGACGATTGCCCAATATTTGCGCAATATTCCTCAGTTTTTCTCCCTGGGGTGCGGGTTTACCCCTTGTCCTGCGGTTTGACAGTACTCCGCGTTTGTCTACGATGCTCCATGAAACGCCGTTTGGGACGGTTTTTTCGCTGAATCGGGGTGTTTCCCCGGTGTTGCGTGCCAGCAGACCGGCTTTCCGCTCTATATTCCTTCAGGGAACGATGCCAACTCGAATCTAAACCCTCTATTTGGAGCCAGTTATGCCTTTCACTCTGCCTCCGTTGCCTTATGCAGCGAATGCACTCGAACCGGTGATCGACGCCCGCACGATGGAAATCCATCACGGCAAGCACCACAACGCCTACGTCACCAACCTCAACGCCGCCCTCGAAGGCACCGGCCTGGAAAACAAGCCCCTCGAGGAGATTATCGGAGCTTTAGGCCAGGTCCCTGAGGCCAAACGCGGCGCAGTCCGCAACAACGGCGGCGGCCACTGGAACCACTCCTTCTTCTGGCAGATCATGGCCGCCCCCGGGTCCCCCGGCTCAGGCGGAGCGCCCACGGGCGACCTCGCCAAGGACATCGATGCCACCTTCGGCACTTTCGACGCCTTCAAAGAGAAGTTCGCCGCCGCCGGTGCCACCCGCTTCGGCTCCGGCTGGGCCTGGCTCTGCGTCGATGCCGGCAAGAAACTCTGCGTCTGCTCCACGCCCAACCAGGACAACCCGCTCATGAAGGGCACCGTCGACTGCGTCGGCACGCCCATCCTCGGGCTCGATGTCTGGGAACACGCCTACTACCTCAACTACCAGAACCGCCGGCCTGATTACATCAAGGCGTGGTGGGGCGTGGTGAACTGGGCGAAGGTGGGGGAGCTGTACGCGGCAGCGAAGAAGTGACACAGCAAACCGTTTGCACCCGTTGATCGCTGCGGACTGACCGACAATCAATCGATGAAGAACCACACCGCGATTCGGGCATTCCCGCATCGCGGTTTTTCTTTGCCGATTTCGTGATGGACTGTTGATCTTGCCATAAGTAACGACTTATAATTGCCGACATGCGGCAAGTCGAGTTTACCGATGAGTTTGCTGCATGGTGGGACACGCTCGACGAAGCGGAGCAAGACGCTGTTGACCAAGGCGTCGATCTGCTGGAGGAATCGGGGCCCGCATTGGGCCGGCCCCATGTCGATACGCTCAAGGGATCGAAGCACGCGAACATGAAAGAACTGCGTGCAACCGCACGCAACAGGCCGCTTCGCGTGCTCTTCGCGTTCGATCCGCGGCGCATGGCGATCCTGCTCATCGGTGGTGATAAGGGTGGCGACTCGCGGTTTTACGAGCGCACGATTCCTCTGGCCGACAAGTTGTACGACCAGCATCTGGAAGAACTCAAGCGTGAAGGATTGATCTGATGGCTGGACACCGACCCTTCTCAGAATTGCGGGCGAAAATGTCACCGCAGCGCCGCGCGCGCAACAAGGAGGCTGCGCGCTGCGAGATGGAGCGCATGCTCTTGGCGGAAATCCGCGAGCTGGCGGGCATGACGCAGGCGGACGTCGCGCAGAAGCTGAATGTCTCGCAGTCCGCCGTCTCACAGTGGGAAGCGGAGGGCGATATGCGTGTGAGTACGCTGGCCCGCATCATCCACGCCCTCGGCGGGCAACTGGAAATCATCGCCCACCTGCCCGGCGGGAAGATCGCGGTGAGTCCGTTCAGTGAGAAGAAGTGATGCCTCGGCACAAAGCCGCGACCGGTGGTGGCGGTGGCACGG
>JBBDXA010000032.1:0-48389 GCA_040902585.1 Phycisphaeraceae bacterium | reverse complement strand
CCCACAACCACCTACTGCCCCCGCCGCACCCCGCGCCCCCACCACCTCCTCCGCCATCAGCGCCCCAGCCGGTCATGCGCCAATAGCACCACCCTGTCGGGATGGTGCTCTCAACCTCCAGCCCGTCGCCGACTGGCTCACGTGGAACAGCGAGATCAACACCCCCAGCCGCGACCGCCTGCTCGCCTGGGCCACGACCGAGTGCGCCACCGACCCCGCCTATATTCAATCCCTGCGTCTCTTCGTCAAGGAAGAGCAGTGGCATGCCGACATCGCCCGCAAGTACCTTGCCCTCCGCAACCTCATCGGCAGGCCCGGCGGCTTCAACCGCGCCCTCACCCGCAGCCTCATCCGCCCCCTGGGCCTGCGCTTCGAACTGTCTATCTTGTTGTTGAGTGAGATCGCCGCCCTCGCCATGAGTCGGCTCCTTCTCGCCGCGACACAAGACGAAACCCTGCGCGGCCTCCTCACCCAGGCCATCCACGATCACGAATGTCACATCGCCTTCCACAGTGAACGACTCACCACCGAGTTCGCTGACTTCAACTTCCTCCGCCGCAACCTTCGCCGCTTGCGGCTTCGCACCATGTTCGTCACCCTGATCACCGGCCTGACCGCGCGCCATCGCCACCTGCTCCGTGCGATCCACTGCTCCAAACTGAAATTCGCCCGCGACGCCTGGCGCACCTTTACTGCTGTGCTTGAACGCATGGTCCCCTACCGCCGCGAAGAGCTGCTGGCCATCCTTCTCGACCAGCAGCAGAAGCCCTATGAAAAGGCGGGGTTGCCGTAGAGCACCATCCCGACAGGGTGGTGCTATTACCGCACAGCCACCCACTGCCCCCATCGCATCAGCCGCCCCTCCCCCTTCTCCGCCATCAGCGCCGCAGCCGGTCGTGAGCCAATAGCACCACCCTGTCGCGATGGTGCTCTGGTCTCTCACCGACTCCCGCCCGATGGACGGAGCCGCGAGCGCAAACGGTCATCGAAGGCCTGTCGCTCCGCTTCACTTGAAAAGGCGCGCTTCGAGATCGCCACGCGTACGGGCCCGTCAACTTTGGGAAGCAGCAGATACGCGCCCCGTAACTCGGTGTAGGCTTCGATCGCGTCCCATCGGTAGACCAACTCGACTTCCTGCACCTCATAGGTCAGCCCATTCTCATCAAACTCGACCCGATGCGGCTTCATTTTCAGCATCAACCGGCGATAAGTCCTGTAGGGTGCCAAGGCCAGTTGCAGCACCTTAAATAAGTAGAAAGCCGTGACCAGTCCGAACACGACTGCAAGGACTTTCCACATGGGCACTTTGGTCGCCCATGCCAGGACGGACAAAGTTCCGGCGAACGTGAAGAAGCCGGCCAGCACAAACCAGATGGACCACATTCTTATGGCGGGCAGTCGCCCCAGCCGTGCTCGCTCGGATGCGATCACTTCGTCGACTTCATCCTGCGTGAAGATCACGCCGCGCTCGACGGGCGGCTCCCGATCAGGGGAAATGTTCGCCGTCATCAACTCGCGGATCGTTTCGATTTGCGATTGGTCGAACGCTGCCTTCGCCAGAATGAAATAAACCTTGGACTTGCGCATGGAGACGACGAACACATCATCCGTTTCGACCCAGCGGTCAAACAGGCACCACGGCTGGCGCTGGTTGAGTTCCTCCTCCTCCACGCCGATTCCGAAGGCGGAGATTTCGTAGACCACCTCGCCCTCTGATTCGCGTCTATTCTGTTCGCGCATTGGACCATTGCCGAGCACACACAGCACGATGCCGACAAGCACGCCCACGCCGCACAGAAGAACGATCTCACCCGACGCTGCGCCGAAGAAGGAACTCCAGAGCGTACCCTCGCGGACAAGAACCACGATCAGGATTGCCGCCAGGATAGGGAGCAAGGCCAAGCCGTACATATTGTGAAGCCGCTCATCGCGACGAAGGGGCTTGTTCGCCAAGGGCAATCGCGTGTGCGTGCCAGTCGATGGCGCGTTGTAGGCCACCTCGGCGTGTTGACGGAGCGAAGCAGAAAGACAGGTTGGCTTTGACCGAATCATATTGAATCGTCACAGGGTACCGCACCGCTGGGTGGCTGGGGCTGAAGTCCGCGCAAGCCCGGGCCCTAAGCACCCTGTGCGCACCAGAGGCCGGGGCTTCGCAAAGCCTCAGCCCCAGCCACCCAAACCCATCTAAACTGACCCACTACTCGAAAAGCGTTTATCGAATATTGATCTTGTTTCGCCGCGCCTAGGTTTGTATAATATTAGGATATCGATTCGGCCGCGCGATTCGTGAACCCGGCCTCCCATCGGTCGCCTTCGGCGGTCGCGGCGATGGGTTCGCGCTGGTCACGATCCGCATGCCCGCCAAGCCGTGTCTAGTAGACACGAGGTAGACACGGGGTAGACATTTGCACAGGTCCTTTCCCATGCATCACTTAACCTGCAAATGGCTACCAGGGGGTAGGGGGGTAGGTAGACATGTGTCTACCTCGGGGAAACCCTCGCCTGGCCGCACTCGCCCATGGTCCGGACTCATCGTGCTACAATGCGGGACTTCGATTCGGTGTCACGTAACGTCTCCCAATTCTCCCTGAAAGGAAGGTTGCCTAGCCGTGTCTGCCTCAGGTCTTAACGTTGCCATTGCCGGCGTCACCGGCGCGGTCGGACAGGAGTTTCTCCGCGTCCTTCAGCAGCGCCAATTCCCCTTCGCCAATCTCAAGCTGCTCGCCAGCGCCCGCTCGGCCGGCAAACAGATCGAGTTCAAAGGCAAAACGTACACCATCGAGGAGCTCACCGCCGACAGCTTCAAGGGCATCGACATCGCCCTCTTCAGCGCGGGCGGTTCGATCAGCAAGCAGTTCGCCCCCGCAGCCGTCGAAGCCGGCGCGGTGGTCGTGGACAACAGTTCGGCCTTCCGCATGGTCGATGGCATTCCGCTGGTCGTGCCTGAGGTGAACGCGAGCGCGATGGAGCACATCGAAGTCGGCGTCAAGGGCAAGGCCGGGATCATCGCCAATCCCAACTGCTCGACGATCATCATGAACGTGCCCGTCTGGCCGCTGCACAAGGCCGCGACGGTGAAGCGATGCGTGGTGAGCACGTATCAGGCGGCGAGCGGGGCCGGCGCACAGGCGATGGCGGAGCTGGAGCAACAGGCCCGGCAGTGGGCGGCGGGCGAAGAGATCACCAGCGAGATCTTCAAGCGGCAGTACATCTGGAATCTCTTCAGCCACAACAGCAAGATCGATGTCGCCACCGGTTACAACGAAGAAGAAACCAAGATGCTCAAGGAGACGCGCAAGATCTTCGGCGACCCGAACATCCGCATCACCGCCACCTGTGTGCGTGTGCCTGTGCTCAGGGCGCACTGCGAGTCGATCAATCTCACCTTCGCCAGGCCGCTGATGGAAGAGGAAGCTCGCGAGATTCTCAAGAGCGCGCCGGGCGTGACCATCACCGATGACCGCGTGAACAATCGGCATCCCGAACCGCTGGATGCATCGCATAAGGATGATGTGTACGTCGGCAGGCTGAGGCAGGATGTGTCGCAGGAGCCGGGCTACGGATTGGACCTGTTCGTCAGCGGCGATCAGATCCGCAAGGGTGCGGCTCTCAACGCGGTGCAAATCGCGGAACTGTTGATCGGCAAGCCGGTTGGAGTGACGTAAGCATCCACCGTCTCCGATACCCCGACGGCTCGCGGACTCGCCATCGGGCTTGGAAAACCTCGCCAGTTTGCCTCTGATTTCGCCATGAAGTTAACGGATTTCCAAACACGCATTGGAAGCTTCGTCCTCATGCTGGTCGTGCTGCTTGCAGGTTGCGACGGCAAGGAACCGACAACCACCGACGGTAAGCAGATGCCCGTCAAGTCGCGGTTCGTCATCGTCTGCACCACCACCATCAACCACGAGATCGCCCTGTTGCTGGCCGATGACCTCGTGCATCCAATCGTCGATATCCGCAGCCTCTGCCAGCTCGGCGACGATCCGCATGACTACATCGTCCGCCCCGGCGATCTTCAGTCGCTGCGCGAAGCGGATGTCATCCTGATGAACGGCCTGGGCCTGGAGGCGACGCTCGAACCCCTGATCGCCGAGCATGCGAAGGATGCGACGATCATCCGCCTCGGCGAGGCGACCGGCGTGACGCACCTGCCCGGCGCCGATGGCAAGCCTGATCCGCACGTGTGGATGTCGCCGGCGAACTACGAAGCGATGGTGCGAAGGGCCGGCGAAGGCCTGGCGAGGCTCATTGTCAAACATGCTCCGGTGATCCAATTGCGATCGGAAGACTATCGCGCCCAGGTGGCGGACCTTCATGGTTGGGTCCTGAACAAGGCCAGAGAACTGCCCACCGATCGTCGCGTCGTGCTGGTCAGCGATGGCGGGTTGAATTACCTCGGGCAATTGCTGGGCGTGCGGATTGTGCATCACAAGGTTGATCCTGCCGCGCTGGCGACGGAGGCGGATCGCGATGCACTCTTCGCAGCAGTCGATCGTGAGAAAGTAAATGCGGTGTTCATCGATCGCGGCGAGAGTTCGGTCTGGCATGATGTGGTGGCCGACCTGTCGGGCATGCGACGAGTGACAGTTGGCCCCGCGCTGCGGAGTCATGAACTGGCGGAGAAGGAGCACGTGGCGGGCACGTACCTGGGCCTGATCCGCGCTGATGTGGAGTCGATCGTGCAGGTGCTGTCGATGGAGCCGGCGTTGAAGCCGGTCCCCGCCGCGGGAGGCTCGTGATTCGCCTCTGCTTTATCGACCTGTGCCGGTGATCTGACTAGAATCTGCTGAGCGCGAGCCCGCAAGGCCCGCCGATCGAATGCGAGGAACCGCTCGATGCTGCACAAGATGATGCGAGCCAAGATTCACCGGCCCACGGTCACGCAATGTGATCCGGATTATGTCGGTTCGATCACCATTGATGCGGACCTGCTCCGCGCCAGCGGGATTCGGCCTAACGAAGGCGTGCTGGTGCTGGATATCGACAATGCCGCGCGGTTTGAGACGTACGTGATCCGCGGCGAACCGGGCAGCGGGATCATCGGCATCAACGGCGCTGCTGCCCGACTGGTTCAGCCCGGTCACAAACTCATCGTCGTCTGCTTCGGCTATCTTGAAGGTGCGGAGCTGGACGATCACATCGCCACCGTCGTCATCGCCGACGAGAACAACCGAGTCGACCACGTGCTCAAGTACCCCAGCGTGGTGGACGAGGAAGAACCGTTGTGGGCGTGAGCGGGAGAGTGGAAAAGCAAAAAAGCAGGAACGCATAAAATCAAGACCTGATCGCAAGCTACTTTCCGCACTGTTACTTTTCTGCTTTTCTGCTTTTCTGTTTTTCTGCTTTCGTTTTCCTCCCATGCGTAAGCCTGTCCGAATCAGCCTGGCGAACAAGTGTCAGCTCCTGTTTGGATCAGCGATCGTGCTGATCCTGGCGGCGGCGCTGGCGATCGGCTGGGGCCGCATGTACACGCTGGTCATCGAAGGCCAGCAGGAGACCGCGCGGCGACTCGCCGATGCCTGGCTGGATGGACTGACGGAAATCCCCAAGCCGTTCCGCGGCGAGGCGACCCATCCGTCGCCCTCGCCTGCCGAGGAAGGCACTGATCCCGCCGTGCCCGCACCTGCCGCCGAGGCTGTGCTCTTCATGTCGCTGCACGAGCGCGAAGCGATCGACGCCGCTCCTGCCGACACGCCGTTCATCGAGGAAGCGATCCGCCTGTTCGACACGCGCGACGACAAGCATGAACACTTTCAGGAGGTCGCCGATGCCGAAGGTCGGCGACTCTTCGCCTACGCCAGGGCGGTGCGCAAGAGCGATCTCATTCGCATCCACAATCGCCTGATCCGCCAGTTCGGAGAAGCGACGATCAGCGACACGACCGGCCGCTTCACGCCCGGCATCGACACCACCGCGCTCGCTGACCCGCTGAGGCAGGTGCTGGTCGTGAAGTTCCGCGCGGACCTGGCGGATCGGCAGCTCATGCTCAACCGCATCTACATCGTCGCCGCCGGGCTGGCGGCCGGCGTCCTCGCCATCGGCACGTTCTGGTACATCACCACCCGCATCATCCTCTCGCCCGTGCGCGTCCTGCGCGACACGGCTGAAAAGGTCGCCGAGGGCGGCACCGACATTCGCTCCGACATCAACACCGGCGATGAGTTCGAGCAATTATCCGATGTCTTCAACGCCATGCTCGAACGGCTGCATGCCAACGAGAACGAACTGCGAAAGGCCAACCGCAGTCTCGACCTGAAGCTCGGCGAACTGGCCGAGACCAATGTCGCGCTCTACGAAGCGAACAAGATCAAGGGCGAGTTCCTCGCCAATGTGTCGCACGAGCTGCGCACGCCGCTGAACTCCATCATCGGCTTCGCGCAGGTGCTCAAGGACGCCTTCGCCGACGGCGCGACTTCCCAGGATGAGAAGCGAAGGCGATACGCGGAGAACATCATCATCTCCAGTCAGCGGCTGCTGGATCTCATCAACGACCTTCTGGACCTGGCCAAGATCGAAGCCGGTCGCATGGAAGTGCATCTGGGTCCGGTGAACGTGCCCGACACGCTGGAAGGTCTGGCGACATTGATCCGTCCGCAGGCGGAGAAGGCGGGGTTGCAACTGGTGACGAAGGCGGCGCGGACGCTGCCGGTGGTGCAGACCGATGCGGGCAAGGTGCATCAGGTGCTGTTCAATTTCCTTTCCAACGCGGTGAAATTCACGCCGCGCGGCGGGACGGTGACGATGTCCGCCCAGATGATGGACGACACGGTAACCTTGCGGTCCGGCGAACGTCGCATCCGTTTCAGCGTTGCCGACACGGGCCCGGGCATTCCGCTCTCGCTGCAAGATCGCATCTTCGAGAAGTTCACGCAGCTTGATACGTCGGTGACGCGCACGCACGGCGGCACGGGCCTGGGTCTGACCATCAGCCGGGATCTGGCGAAGCTGCTTCAAGGGAGAATTGAGCTGGACAGTGACGAAGGAAAGGGCGCGACGTTTCACCTGATCGTGCCGGTGGAGTTCAAGTCGGCATCGACGCCGCTGATGCCCGCGGCGGGCGCGGCGAGGTGAATAGGAGCACCATCCCGACAGGGTGGTGCTAATCGCGCTCGTTGGGATGGTGCTCCACGCGTCTCAAACATGATCTCATGCCGCCGCCCTGCGAACGCGCGAATGAATCGCCGTCAGCCCCACCGCCCGGTTCATGCGTATCTGCCCGTCGAGCCCGAGCTGTTTGACCAGATCGGTCGGCGACTGGTTCACTTCATCGCAGGGATGATTATCGAAAGCCGCGATCAGTATGGAAACGAATCCTCTTACCGTCGGCGCTTCCTCCGCGACCTCCGCGAAGATGCGCAGCCGATCGCCATCCTTCTCAAGCCAGAGAAACACCGGCGTCATGCATTCCTGCACGCGTGCCAGATCGTGCGCCGCCTGCGTCCGGTACTTCTCAGGTAGCTGCGGCAGCCGGCCCGCGTAATCCAGCAGCAGTTCGAGGCGCGTTTCCGCGTCAACACTCTGAAAGGCTTCGATGATGTCATTCAGTGATGCGGTCATGTCACGTCTGCCATCACGCGGGCTGATACGTCTTCTCGATCGGCAGGCCGACCGAGTTGCCCCACTCCGTCCACGAGCCGTCGTAGTTCTTCACGTTCTCGAATCCGAGCAGGTACTTGAGCACGAACCAGGTGTGGCTCGAACGCTCGCCGATGCGGCAGTACGCGACGACTTCCTCGCCCGGTTTCAGGCCCGCTTCGCCGAGGTAAAGCTTCTCCAGTTCGGCGCGCGGCTTGAACTCGCCCGTCTCCGCGACGGCCTTGGCCCAGGGCACATTCTTCGCGCCGGGAATGTGTCCGCCGCGCAGCACGCCTTCCTGCGGATATTCAGCCATGTGCGTGCGCTCGCCGCTGAACTCCTGCGGGCTGCGCACGTCGATCATCGCCTTGTTCGCCTTCATATGTGCCAGCGTCTGATCGCGCAGGGCGCGGATCGCCGGGTTCTTCGCGCCGGCCTTGAACGGCTTGCTCGCGTATTTGGCCACCTCTTTGGTCAGCGGTTTGCTTTCATCGATCCACTTCTTACGCCCGCCGTCCATGATCAGGCATTTCGTGTGCCCGTTGAGCATGAAGACCCACAGGGCGTAGCAGGCCCACCAGTTGTTCTTGTCGCCGTAGAAGATCACGGTCGTGTCGTTGCCGATGCCGTGCTTGCTGCACAACGCGGCAAACTTCTCCCCTTCGACGTAGTCGCGCACGACCGGATCGTTCAGGTCGTTGACCCAGTCGATCTTCACCGCTTCGGGAAGGTGTCCCGTCGCGTAGAGCAGCACATCCTCATCGCTTTCGACGATGCGGTATTTGTCCGTTTCCTTGCGATGTTCGTTGACCCAGTCGGTCGAGACAAGCATGTCGGGATGAGCGTAGGTTTTGTCAACAGCCATGATCGGGCCTCCTTTGGAACGAACGATGATAATCAAATTCGCTTCGCCTGCGACAGCTCTGTCGCGTCACGTGTGAAGCAAACTGTCTCACAGCACCGTCGCGAGAAAATCGCCTTCGGGCAGGCGCGAAAGCATTTTGCGTTCGAGCATCTGGCGGATGGGCTCCAGCTTCATACGGTTGAAGGTCTCGGCGGCGAAGGCGAAGACGAGCATCGCCCGGGCCGCATCAGGCGCGATGCCGCGCGAGCGGAGATAGAAGAGCGCGTCTTCATCAAGCTGGCCGATGGTCGCCCCGTGCGTGCATTTCACATCATCGGCGTAAATCTCAAGCTGCGGCTTGGTGTCGATCTGAGCATCATCCGAGAGCAGCAGGTTGGCGCTGGTCTGTTTCGCGTCGGTCTTCTGGGCGACGCGATCCACATAGATGCGCCCACTGAAGACGCCGTGCGACTGGTCGGCGAGGATGCCGTTGTAGTACTGGTGGCTCTCGCAGTTGGGCTTGAGGTGCTCGACGCGCATGAGGTTGTCCATGTGCTGGGAGCCACCGCCGACGAACAGGCCGTTGATCAGGCAGTTACCTCCATCGCCGTCGAGGATGGGGTTGACGTTGTTGCGCACGATCGCCCCGCCGAGCAGGATGGAATGCGAATCGAACGTGGTGGCCCTGCCGAGCTTAGCATGGAGCGAGGAGATGTTGAAGGCCGCGTTGCTTTCCTCTTCGATGAAGTAGTGGCCGGCGTGAGCGCTGTCGCCGATGAAGATTTCCGTCACTGCGTTGGAGAGGTACACGCCCTGTTCCAGGGCCACGTAATGCTCGATGAGATCGACTCTGGCGCGCTCGCCGACGATGACCAGATTGCGCGGACAGGTGATGGCCGGTTCACCGCGGCCGGTGGCGATGTTGATCAGGTGAATCGGGTCCGCCACTTCGACGCCTCGCGGCACGTGAATGAATACGCCGTCGCCGAGCATGGCGGTGTTCAACGCGGCGAAGGTGCTGGACTCGAACGGCGCGATGGTCGTGAAGTGCTCATCGACGATCGCGCGGTGTTTGGTGAAAGCCTCGTGCAACGTGGTGACGACAACGCCATCGGGCAGCTTGCGGATATCCGAAAGCTGCGGGGCGTAGTGGCCGTCGATGAAGACGAGCGTGTGACAGGCGAGGCCCGGCACGGCGAAGGCTGCGACCTGATCGGGCTGCACGGGCGCCGGTGCTCCCGGCGCGACGAAACGATTCGATGTCAGCGCGGCGAGGTTGGTGAATCGCCAGTCTTCCTGTCTGGTATTCGGAAAGCCGAGCGATGTGAACTCATTGAGTGCCTGCTGGCGAACACCGCGCAGGTGCGCCGGGCCGGCCGCAATCGACTTGCCGGCGAGAGCGGTGAGTTCGGAGACGAGTGGGTGAACTTCGGGTTGAGTCAAAGTGGTAGTCATGGTTTGCTTCCTCTCCCCACCGGGAGATGGGAGAGGGCGGGAGTGAAGGGCCGGAGTCGATCGTGGTGTTCACTTGCTCGCAGCCATCGCGCCGCGCTCTTCGCGGACCCACTCGTAACCCTTCTCTTCGAGTTCGAGGGCCAGGCCCTTGCCGCCGCTCTTGGCAATGCGGCCATCAACAAGCACATGCACAAAGTCAGGCACGATGTATTCGAGCAGCCGCTGGTAATGCGTGATGACGAGGAAGCCGCGCTCGCTGCCGCGCAGGGCGTTGACGCCGTCGGAGACGATGCGCAGGGCGTCGATATCCAGGCCCGAGTCCGTTTCATCGAGCACCGCGAACTTCGGCTCAAGGAGCGCGAGCTGGAAGATTTCATTCTTCTTCTTCTCGCCGCCGGAGAAGCCTTCGTTGACGCTGCGCTTCAGAAGATCCTCGGGCATCTTCACGAGCTTCATCTTCTCGCGCACCAGCTTGAGGAACGCCACCGCATCAAGCTCCGGCTGCCCGCGATGCTTGCGCACCGAGTTAATCGAAGCCTTGAGGAATTCGGTGTTGCTCACGCCGGGGATTTCGACCGGGTACTGAAACGCCATGAACAGGCCTTCGCAGGCGCGTTCATCGACGCTCATGTCCAGCAGATTCTTCCCGTCGAAGAGGACTTCGCCTTCGGTGACCTCGTAGAACTCGTGCCCGGCCAGGACGCGCGCCAGGGTGCTCTTGCCTGAGCCGTTGGGACCCATGATCGAATGCACCGTACCGGGCTCGATGGTGAGGTCGAGTCCCTTGAGAATCTCGAGCCCTTCGACGCGAGCATGCAGATTGCGGATTTCAATTAACGCCATTGGGTTCTCTCAGAATGATTCGAATTAACCACAGATGAACACAGATAAACACAGATGAATTTTTTCAAAACTCAGATATCAACTTCCCTATCTGTGTCCATCTGTGTTCATCTGTGGTTTTAATTAGCCGACGCTTCCTTCCAGGCTGATGCTCAACAGCTTCTTCGCCTCCACCGCGAACTCCATCGGGAGTTCCTTGAACACCTGTTTGCAGAAGCCGTTGACGATGAGCGAGACCGCCTGCTCGGCTTCGAGGCCGCGCTGTTGGAGGTAAAAGATCTGGTCTTCGCCGACCTTGCTCGTCGAGGCTTCGTGCTCGACCTTCGAGCTGGTGTTCTTCACTTCGATATACGGGAACGTGTGCGCCCCGCACTTGTCGCCGATGAGCAGCGAGTCGCACTGCGTGTAGTTACGACTGCCGGCGGCTCCCTTGAGCACTTTCACCTGCCCGCGGTACACGTTCTGCCCGCGCCCGGCGCTGATGCCCTTGCTCACGATCGTGCTGCGGGTATTTCGCCCAATGTGAATCATCTTCGTGCCGGTGTCCGCCTGCTGTTTGTTGTTGGTCACGGCGACGGAGTAAAACTCACCGACGCTGTTGTCGCCCTGGAGAATGCAGGAGGGATACTTCCAGGTGATGGCCGAGCCGGTCTCGACCTGTGTCCAACTGATGTGCGAGTTCTCACCGACACACTTGCCGCGTTTGGTGACGAAGTTGTAGATGCCGCCCTTGCCGTTCTCATCGCCCGGATACCAGTTCTGGATGGTGGAATACTTGATCGTTGCGTCTTTCAGGGCGACGAGTTCGACGACAGCCGCGTGAAGCTGGTTTTCATCGCGCATGGGCGCGGTGCAGCCTTCGAGGTAGGAGACGTATGCCCCTTCGTCGGCGACGATGAGCGTGCGCTCGAACTGCCCGGTGTTGGCGGCGTTAATGCGGAAGTAGGTCGAAAGCTCCATCGGGCAGCGCACACCCTTGGGGATGTACACGAACGAACCATCGCTGAAGACGGCGCTGTTGAGCGTGGCGAAAAAGTTGTCGGAGTAAGGCACGACGGAGCCGAGGTATTTCTTGACGAGGTCCGGGTGATTCTTCACCGCTTCGCTGATGGGGCAGAAGATCACGCCATGCTTCTCGAGCTCTTTCTTGAACGTCGTCGCGACGGAGACGGAGTCGAACACCGCATCGACCGCGACGCCTGCGAGCATTTTCTGTTCGCTGAGCGGAATGCCGAGTTTTTCGTAGGTTTCCAGGAGTTTCGGATCGACCTGATCGAGACTTTCAAGGAGCGGCTTGTTCTTCGGCGCGGAGTAGTAGCTGACCGCCTGGTAATCGATCGGGCCGTAGCCGTAGGGCAGAAACTGCCAGGTCGGCTCCTTCATGTTGAGCCAGTGCCGATAGGCCTTGAGGCGCCAGTCGGTGAGCCACTGCGGTTCATCCTTCTTGGCGGAGATGATGCGCACGACATCTTCACTGAGGCCGACGGGGATCGTCTCGGTCTCGATGTCGGTGGTGAAACCGTACTTGTATTTCTGGGTCGCGAGGTCGCGCCGCAGTTCTTCTTCGGTTGTGGCTGGCATAACGGGCCTCTCTATTCAAACTTTTCAACCACGGATTTCACGGATGGCACGGATGGGATCAGAGTTCAGGGTTCAGGGTTGAAGCTCATCGTGCATTGTCTTTTTCAATCCGTGTCATCCGTGCTATCCGTGGTTCACTTCGTATTCAGTACCGCCAGCTTCGCGCGGGCGGTCTTTCCGACGGCGGGCAGCTTGCGGCCCTTCGTCGAGTGCATCAACATTTCAAGCGTGACGGTCCGCAGGTAATCAGCAATCTGCCCGTTCAGTTCGCGGATCGCGCCGGTGATCGGGCAGCGCTCGGTGATGCTGCACATCGTGCAAAGGCCATCGGGCTCTTCATCCGCGCAGCAAGGCGTCAAGCGGGCGGAGCCTTCGATCGCTTCGACCACCTCGGCGACGCTGATTCTGTTCGCCGCTTTGGCAAGCACGTAGCCGCCTTGGGAGCCGCGCGTGGAGTCAACAATGCCCGCGCGGTGCAACTCCTTCAGCAGCGACATCAGCAACTGCTGGGGCAGCTCAAACTCCTCGGCGATGGTCCGGGCGCTGAGCCGTTGACCGCCCTGGGCAGCCTGCTGCTCCTGGGCGAGCCGAGCCAAGGCAACCAGCGCGTAGTCGGTTTTTCGGGTGAGACTGAGCATCCGCGGGTAATATAGGGCTGATTCAGTCCCAATTCCAGTCGAGGGTGTGGCGGATGCGTTTATCACGTCGATTCAAGCCCGATGGCGAGGCTTGGCGAGCCATCGGGGTATCGACCTTTCGCATCGCACATACCACGACGGCTCGGCGGACCTCGCCATCGGGCTTGGGCAGAATCAGATTTCATCGGCCACGTTGAACCGCAAGCCGATCATGCTGATAATCTCCACTTCACGCGAGCCGAAGCAGGATTGAGTTGTACGCCATGGAAGGTAAGCCCTCTTCTTCATCATCCACCCCCCGCTGGAAACCCCACCCCGGCATGCACGCCCCGGGGCAGCTTCGCTCCGCGCTCACCTTCGTCACCGCCGCGTGGGGCTTCGGCGCAGTGTGGATGTACATCACCACCGGCGCAGCCCTCACGCAGTACGCCAAGTCGATGAACATGTCCAAGTTCGGTTTCGGCCTGCTGGCCGCCCTGCCGTTCGCCGGATTGCTCGTGCAGGTCTACGCGAGCTACTTAATAGAACGCTACGGCAACCGCAAAAAACTCTTCATCATCGCGGGTACCGCCCACCGCGCCATGTGGCTGCTCATCGCCGCGATTCCCTGGCTGCCCGCAGGCATCGCGCCGCCCGCACAGCAGTGGATCTACCTGCTGCTCTTCATGGCCGTCTCGACGTTCCTCGCCAACCTCAACGGCCCGGCCTGGCTGGTGTGGATGGCGGACCTCGTCCCCGAGCGCATCCGCGGCCGCTACTTCGCCCGGCGTGGACAGCTCGGGCGATTCGTCGGCGTGGTCACCACGCTGGCCATCGGCTTCACGCTCGATCGCGCCAGCGGCGGCGACTCGCTCTTCTTTCAGCGCGTCATCTCCATCGGCTTCATCATCGCCGCCATCTGCGGCATGGTGGACATCATCGCGTTCCGCTGGGTGCCGGACTATCCCCCGCGGGCGGTGAATCACGGCATGTCGTTCGGCTCGATGATCAGCCGGACGTTCAAGAACAAAACCTTCGTCCGCTTCGTCGCCTTCAACGCGACGATGACCTTCGCCATCGCTTACGTCGGACAGTTCGCCTGGCTGTTCCTATTGGAAGAAGTCTTCGTCGGCGACGACTGGGCCAACGTCAAAGCCAACATGATGCTCGTGCTCATTCCGATCATCGTCACCATGGCCACCTTCGGCATCTGGGGTCGGCTGGTGGACCGGCTCGGGTGCCGGCCGGTGCTGCTCATCGCCGGGGTCATGGTCACCCACGGCGCGCTGGCGTGGGTCTTCGTCACCAAAGATGACTGGTGGCTGGGCATGATCGCCGCCATGAGCGCGACGGCTGCGTGGCCGGGCATCGAACTGGCCAGTCAAAACCTCATCCTCGGCGTCAGCGGCAGCGATCAGAATCAAGCGGGCGGCAGCGCGTTCGTGGCCGTCCACAGCTTTTTCATCGGCATCGCAGGCGTCGCCAGTGGTATCTTCGGCGGCCTCGTGGCCCAGACCCTGCGCGACTACCGCGGCGAATTCCTCGGCTACCCGCTCACCTATCACGGCCTGCTCTTTGCCATCAGCGCGGGCATCCGCATCGCGTCCCTGGTCTGGCTCATCGGCATGCACGAGCCGGAGTCCTACACCGCGCGGGCCGCGTTGCGATACATGGCGACGAACATCTACTCGAACATGCAGCAGGCGATGTTCGCATCGGTGCGCGGCTTGGGCAGGTTGCGGAAGAAGACGCTCAGGTTTTAACTGAAAGTCCTGTCGGGCCTGTGGAATGTTTCGTTGATTTCACCCTTTCAGGCTGGATTCGAAGTTGTTCATGTCTAGCATCTCGATAGCCAACATGGCTTTCTTTTTCACGTTGGCTCAACATCGAAAGGATGAACGATGTCAACTGAACACCTCACACCCGCCGACGCAGACGGTGATCCGCTACTGGGCACGCAGGAAACCACGGACTCGCCGATGGAAGCAAGGCTCGCGCCCGAGCACGAGATGCATCTGGAGATGCCGCCGGTCGATACGCCGGTCAAGTCGTGGCGAGTCGCCTCCGTGCTTGCCTTGCTGCTGGGCTGGGCCGGGTGCCATCGCTTCTATCTTGGCTTCGTGCGCATCGGTCTGGCGCAGCTCGCGCTCACCGTCGGAAGCTTCACGCTGGCATTGGCCATCGGACTGGCAGCCGGGGCAAGCGCCATGAGTGCGCTGGCCGCGGGAATCGGCGTGGCGGCGCTGGGATTGTTCTGGGGCCTGTTTGAAGCCGCCGCGATCATGCTCGGCCCGCTCAACCGCGATGCACACAATCGCCCGCTCAAGCATTTACCACTGGCGACACGGACGCCAATTCCCTGGTGACTCAGAGAACGCCGGGGCGGGAGCACCATCCCGACAGGGTGGTGCTATTGGCGCACGAACTGTCGCGACCAAGGTCGCAACACAAAGCCGCACCGTATCGGCACCATCCTTGTATGTTCCCATCACGCGGTTCACGCCTGCGGGGCCTTGATGTTGACCCACGTGTGCACATGCGGAGCGCCGCGGAAGTACCAGATCATGTTGGGGCTTTCGAGTTGCCAGACGTCCCACACGCCGTCGCCGCCGACGTCATGCGATTTGTTGCTGTAGTAGGAGATGTGGACCTTATCGAGGCCGCCGGCTTCGATGAGTTTCATGGATTCGTCCGCATCTTCCTTGCGGAACGGGGCAAGCACATCCGCCATGACCTTCTTGAGCAGGTTCTTCTGATCGGCGGACAGTTCGCTGGCGGGCAGTCCGGCGATCTTGCCGTCCTTGCCGGCGAGCTTGACGGTGGCCGTCTTCTGCTCGGGGCGGGCCTTGTCGAGCAGCGCGACTTTCTGCTGCTTGGTGTCCAGGGCCTGGTAGAGTTCGTTGGCGCGTTTGGCCTGATACCAGTAAATGTTGCCGGGGTGATCGGGCTTTTCGTTGAAGGTGCCGGCGGCGTGGCCGTAGAAGATCGGACCGCCGAAGGCAGCGCCTTCGACGGAGTCACCATCGCAGCGCCGCGTCGTGTGACGCGCAGCCAGCACGAATTCAAACTTACCCGTGCCCGGCTCGCCGAAGATTGCGATCGAAGTATCAGCCAGGTCCTTGCAACTGTTATCGTGATTTACCTGATCGAGTACGGACTGCGCGTACTCCTCGCTGTGCAGACCCATGAAGATGTCCTTGATCATCGCCTGCTGGTCCTTGTTGAAATCCTCCCCCGTGCGCAGGCGGGTGATGAACCAGTTGTTGTTGATCTCGGAACGCTTCTCGTGATCGAAGGGGAAGCAGATGGACTTCTTCTGATCTTCGGTGAGCGTCTTGTAAAGGGCGGCGACGACCGTCTCGCTCGACGTCTTCTTCGCGGCGATGGCCCCCGACGCGACGACGACCACTTCAGCGGCGCGGGCGGGAACGGTGAACCCCGTGCCGATCGCGGCGGCGGCGGCGACGCCTGCGACCGTCAGCTTGGCGAAGTCACGGCGGGACACACGGCGCGGCTGCGGCCTGGCGTCAGCGGGCTTCGCGGATTCACAGTCGGGGCAATGCGGATTGGTTTCATTCTTCGGATTCAACATGGTGGGCTCCTGAAGGCAATAGCGAGGAAGGCGGGGGCGAAGAGGGCGACAATCCAAGCAGGCGTCCGCGCCTGGATGCATCATTGTCAAACGCCGAAGGCTCCGCGTCAATGCTTAAATGCTCTCCAACACGCGAATTTTCCTGAATCAGGCTCCGACAGACATTCCACATGCGACGTTCACGGCTCGGCGACGCCCGAATCGGTACCATTGCGACATGTTCTTCCTCGAACGCGCCTTCGACGATCCCGTGTTCTATTTCACTGTTGCCGTGTCGGTGATTTTCAGCATCGTGCTGCATGAACTGGCGCACGGCTGGGCGGCCATTTGGCAGGGCGATGACACGCCGCGGCTCAGCGGGCACATGACGCCCGACCCCATCACGCACATGGGCCCGATCGGCTTCGGAGCGGTGTTCCTGCTGGGCATCGGCTGGGGCGCGATGCCCGTCGATCCCTCGCGCTTCCGCAGCCGTCACGGCGATGCATTCGTCGCGTCGGCAGGCCCGGCGATGAACCTGCTGCTCGCCCTTATCAGCCTGAGCATCTACAGCGTCGTGTTCCACCAGATCATGAAGCAGGCTGATCCACTCAGCCAGGTGCAGCGCAACGTGCTTTCCGCCCTCTTCATCTTCGGCTGGTACAACATCGTGCTCACCCTGCTCAACCTCCTGCCCATCGTGCCACTCGATGGCTCGCGCATCCTCGCCTCCTATCACCGCGGATACGACCGCTGGGTCTACGAGAATCAGCATGTGCATCAGTTCCTGTTCATCGCCACGCTCATGATCGTGCTCGGTCTGGACCGCACGCCCTACGGTCTGTTCGGTATTTCAGGCACGATCGCGAATGCATTCGTGAAACTGTTCGGCGCGGGGTCGCCGTTTGTGCTGGTCGGTTGAAGCGTTCGAGCAGTGAAAGTAAACAGCCCCGGCGAAGGCCGGGGCTGTCATAAAGGTGCTGAATCTTTCGCTGATGAGGAGAGTCGATCACCAGCCGAAAGAGAATCCGATGCCGAAGCTTGAGCCGCCGCGGTAGCCGCAATGGCTGCGGTATCCGCCACCCGATCTGTAGCCGAAGGAGATAGACGGTTGGACGTAGTACCTCGGCGTCGAGCAGTACGAACGCTGCGAGTAGGTCGGGTAGCTTGTGTGGTGGTGCGAGGAGTAGGACGTGTAATACGTCGGC
The DNA here is from genome assembly GCA_040902585.1 of Phycisphaeraceae bacterium. Classification (GTDB taxonomy): domain Bacteria; phylum Planctomycetota; class Phycisphaerae; order Phycisphaerales; family Phycisphaeraceae; genus JBBDXA01. The sequence continues at coordinate 30,692 of JBBDXA010000032.1, read as the reverse complement.
GCGTGGTAGGTCGGCGGGCAATAAGACGGCGTGCGGTAGCTGCTCGTCACGTAGGTCTGCGGGCGGTAGTAGCCGGTGTGGTAGTTCGCATAGCTGCCGTAAACGATGCGACCGTGATAGTAGCTGGGCGAGCGGGTTCCGTAGGTGTTGCCGTAGATCACGCGCGGCGACTGGTAGTTGGACGAACCGTAGTGTACGCGACCGGACGGGCGATACCCCGCGACCGCCGCCGCCTGTGCCGCCTGTGCCGCCGCCGGAGCGATGAACTGCACTGGTGCGGTCATCGCCCGCGCCGCGCCTTCTGCTGCCTTGATGGTGGCCACGGTGATGCCGGTCGAGCCGGGCAGGTTGCTCGTCGCCGTGGAGTCGGTCGATGTGATGGCCTTGGCTTGGCCGCGGATCGGCTCCGCCTTGACCACGCGAACGCGGCCGACCGGTTCGCGAGGCTGAGCGAGATCCTCGGCCGTGCCCGCATCGATGGAGCGATAGGTAAAACGGGCCATATCCCGCTCCCGCGATTCCTCCGCCAGCGCGGTGGATGACATCAGGGCAACGGTCAAAACAATAATGAGCTTTCGTGTCATGGCATTTCTCTCCCTGGGATTTCCTGAATTGTCGCATCGATCCAAGTTCAGGTCAAGGAAAATCTTACGTGTGCGTAAAAGAATGTTCCAATGCCGCGTTTCCGCAGGTTTCACGCAGTATTTCCTTCACGTATTCACCTGAACGACGTCACCACGCTGTAATGCGAACCGTTGTAGTGCCAGCGGTCCCGGCCGACCGTCACCCAGCGCGTCTCGTATCGCACCTGTCCGCGCACGTAGTGATACCGCGATCCATCGAACGTCCAATGGCTGGGCACCCAGGTTCGCGTCTGCACCGGGCGCGGCCAGCTTCGGCGATCGCGCGGGTCATAATTGGAATGAAAGATCAGCGAGCCGGGTGTCGCCTTGCTCAGCGGCGTGCGATAGTTGTAGTTGTAATTGAACCGCGCCAGGCTCGTCACCGACGCCTGCGCGCCCGCATGCAGCGTGATGTGACTCGTGCCGCCCTGTGCATGCCCCGCAGAGACGGTGAACGAAGGCCTCGCGATGGTGCCTGAAGCCCGCAGCGCCGCTCCGCTGCCGCCTGTCGAGGAAGAGCCGCCCGCGTAGATCGCGGCCGCCCCTTCGCTGGCCGCAGCGCTTGGCCTCAGCAGGTACATGCGATAAGCCGCCTCCTTCCCCGCCTGGAGCCGGGCCTGATAATCCTCCGTCTGGGCATTCGCCTGGTCATTGGCCCTGTCCTCCGCGCCGGCGGCGGCACTCATCGCGATGACCGTAGCAAGGGCAACGATGCATGAAGTGATTCGAGTCATATCAGCAGCCTCCTGGGCCAATGAAGCGGGAGCGTTTGCCCGATTGTAACCTTGACGAATGGAAACACCGACACATTCTTTGCGCGGCCCGCCTGCCGCCCCGCCTGCCGGCTCGCCTGTGGCCAGCCCAAGCGAGGCTCGATTCGCTACTGTATCCTTGCCCCCAACCACGGCAGGATGCCAACGGATGTCCGACACGCTCTACCCCCTCCAATTCGATCCCATCTTCATCGACAAGCCCTGGGGCGGCCGCCGCATCGAAAGCCTCGGCCTCACCCTGCCGGGCAGTCCTTCCAGAGCCATCGGCGAAGCCTGGCTCCTCGTCGATCTCGGCTCCACCGCCTCCAGCCACGCCGACCACAAGCCCGAGCGTTCGCTCATCTCCAACGGCCCCATGCGCGGCCGGTCGATCCACGAACTCGTCACAGAAGTCAACTCCCAGCTCCTCGGCCGCGTCGAACTCAGTGAGGCCGGCGGATTCCCCCTGCTCGTCAAATTCCTCGACGCCAGCGAGAACCTCTCTATCCAGGTTCATCCCTCCCGCGCCTATGCCGTGGAACATCCCGGCACCTGCGTGAAATACGAAGCCTGGTACGTCATCGATGCCGAGCCCGGCTCGGTAATCTACCGCGGCCTTAAGCCCGGCGTCACACCCGAGCAACTTCGGGCCGCGCTGCAATCGCACGATGAGCAACGCATCATCGACCTGCTCATCACCGTGCCCGTGAAGCCCAATGAGTGCTACTACATTCCCAGCGGCATGCCGCACGCCCTGGGCAAGGGCATTCTCGTCGCCGAGGTGCAGACGCCCAGCGACACGACCTTCCGCCTGTTCGACTGGGACCGCTCGCGGATGACGCCTGATGAAAAGGCCTGGCACATCGAGCAGGGCATGCAGTGTGTCATCTACGACGCTGCGAACCTGAAGCAGGTGGAGAAGCGAACGCACGTCGCGGGCTTTTTCACCACCGTGAGCTGCCTGATCATGTGCGACTACTTCCGCATCGAGAAGGTCCGCATGAGCGAAGGCTACGAACAGGAAATCACCTACGACCAGCCCGCGGTCTGGATCGTGCTGAAAGGCAAGGGCAAGATCACCACGGCCGACAAACAGACCATCACCTTCCAGCCCGGGCAGGCGATGCTGATCCCCGCCAGCTTCAACGCCGCCCGCATCGCCCTGGACGCCGACACGGTCTGGCTGGAGGTCTCCTTCCCGCAGGCGCAGAACCAGCTGCTGGCGTGAGCACAGACAAGCGAGCCGGGCCGCATTCGGCCCGGCGATTCTCAGCAAGCGGTGAGGGCACCGGGCCGGCTTCACCCAACATCGACCGTGCCCCTCCGCGAACCTGATCTCAATCTACGACCAGCACTTCATCCATCGTCCACACGCACGCAGCCGGGAACGTGCCTTCGTCCAATCCTGTCTCGACCACCGCCTGTTTCACGGCGCGGTCGTAAGCTCGCGGCAGCGAGTCGATGGCGTACTGCCGAAGCACGGCGCTTTCCAGCAGGTCCGCCAGTTCCTGGCGCTGGTGGAGAATGGTGGCCTGCCAGGAGTTTGAGCGCAGGGCCGGCTGATGTTCCCACTTGAGCAGGTGGACCAGAAGGATGGTGAGCCGGCTGAGAACTTCACGCTTGTCGCGGCGGGCCATGTCTTGGAGATACTCCCGGAGGTGGTCGTAGTCTAGTTCATCGAACCGGCGCTCGGAGATGAGCTTGGACATGAATTCAAGCCACGCGGTTTCGTCGTCGTGGTAAAGCGAGGAGACGGGTTGGGTCTTGGCGCGGTGCATACCTGGCGGACACATTGTAGGCGAAGAAACGCGGCCGGGACCTTGAACATGGTAGAAATCGAGTACGCCGGCTCCAGCACCGCGACCACCGGTCGCGGCTTTGTGCCTGAAACCTTCAATCAATCTTTGCCGAGCTTCCGATACGCCTCCGCATATCGCTTGCCGAAGGTTCGCAGTGACGCGGCGTCGAAATGCACGTTGTCCTTGTTGCACGTCAGTTCATCCGAAGAAACGAACGCCACCGTTTTCGATTCCTTCGCGAGAGCCTGATGGGCGGCATCGACGGTTCGCTTGGGTTCGTTCCAGGGGCTGGCGGGGAACTGGCCGAGCTGGCCGATGATGAAGGGCACATCGGGTGTGCCCAGGTCTTTGCGGAAGCGGGCGATGAGGTCAGCCAGGTTCACTTGGTACTTCGGTGCCGCGGCGGCGTTGCAATCGGATTCGCCCTGGTGCCAGAGGATGGCTTTGAGTGTGCCCTGCTTCATGGCGCGGGCGGCGCGGCTGACGGCATCATCATAAGGATGGCTCTTGGTCTGGCCGAAGTATTCGCCGGGCCGCCATGCGGTGATCGGGGAGCCGCCGCAGGCCGCCGGGATCAGGCCGATGGTGATGTCCTTGTTCTGCTCGGCGAGGGTGATGGCGAAAGTGCGGCCCAGGCCGACGCCTGCTGTTCCCTTGTCAAAGTGCATCGGATCGACGGCAGGCTTCCACGTGCCCTCCTTCGTCAGCATGAGCACACGCGGGTGAACGACTTTGTCCTGGGCTTCGACCACGCCACGGCCGGCCATGTTGGACTGGCCCGCGAGCAGGAAGAGATGAAAGTTTTCCTTCTTCGGCAATGCGGGTGCGTCGTCGCCCTTCTCCGCGGCACTCGATGAGGCAGCGGCGAAACAGAGGATGGCGAGCCATGTGATGAGTGCAGGTACGGCGACCGACAGACGATGAGGCATGATCGTTCTCCAAACAAAAAAACAACACGGCAAACAAGTGTACATCCAGACGTGTGGAATGAAGCTGGAGCACCAACCCGGCAGGGTGGTGCTTGCCCGTCGCGCTCGCATCGCCCTTGCGGGACGGTGCTCGATTTCCGTACATCTCAGGCGGCACCGCGCAACCGGCCCACGCCAGGCGTCTGCGCGAGATCGTTCAGCCGTGCGTCAAGACGATCAATCCATTCATAGGCCGCGCGGGGATTGTCGTTGGAAATGTACAGCGCAATGTCCAGAATATCGTTCTGACTTGTCGGCGATCGAACCACTCGCGCCATCGCTCACCCCCGTGCGGCATCTCCACCCATGCGCTCGCGCAGCGCCGCCTTCGTTGCTTCCTTGTCCCACGGCTCGCCCCGTCCATCATCCAATTCCTTCGCGCCGATCTCAAGCTCGCGACGCAGAGCATCATCCGTCCAGACGGGCAGATCGCGCATCAGCGCCAACGCATCGGCCACCAGGGCATCAGGCGAGGCGTATTCGCCCGCGCTCAGCTTCTCCCTGACAAAGCGTTCCATTTCAGGCGTGATGTTCACTTGCATCGGTTGATCCTCACCACTGACTCGGATGATCGTGCCTCGCCAGGTCCTTATCGCGCACCGCCTTGAGTTGCTGGAGGAAGGTGTCCGGGCCGCCCTTAATCAGGCCGCTGGTGGCGATCTTGTGGCCCGCCGCGTTGAGGACGACGACGGTCGGAAAGCCGCGGATGCCGTACTGGTCGCCCAGTTCGTTGCGGTCCTTCTTGACCTTTTCATCCTTCAATTCATCCTTGGAAAAATCCACCGCCAGCAGCACGAGGTTGTACCTTGCATAGTCCTTGAAAGTGGTGGTGTCGAACACTTCGGTGCGAAGCTGCTTGCAGTAGGGTGAATCGTCGTAGCGCGTGAAGGCGATGACCACGGACCGCCGACTCTGGGCGGCAATCGCGCGGGCCTTGCGGTAGCTGGTGATCCACTCGCCCTTGTATTCGATCTGCGGCAGGAACTTCTCCAGCGCATTGAGCGTCGGCTGGGGCTGGGCGATGTTGAACGTGAACAGCCGACCCGTGACCTTATCCTCCACCGGATCCCACACCGCCAGCGTCGTGGCCTGACCGGTGGAAATCTTGTGGTCCTTGAACCACTTCCGCGTCTTCTCCGCCTCGGCACTCTTGTCTTCATCATCCGGCAGGTAGGCGTGTGTCACGACCATCGACGTGTTGATAAAGCGAACCACCGGGCCCTGGGCGAGGAACTTGTTGACGTGTTCGGTGTAGAGCTGCGACTTGGGGTTGTAGCACACCAGCAGCAGCGGCAGGCCGGACTCCTTGGAGGCGGCAAGGCCGGCGTCAACGCCTTCGATCTTTTCGATTTCTTCGGGCGGAGCCTTGCCCGCGAGGATCGCATCCAGGTGCTGAAGGAAGGCATAGGGCACGCCCTTCTTCTCGTCTTTGCGAAGCTTCGCCTGCGTGTAGCCGCAGCGGCCGATGACGTTGCCATCCTTGTCGATCGCGACGAAGGTGGGCACCTTGGTGATCTGGAAACGTTCCTTGAGTTCGGTGTTCTCCTGCTTCTGGAACTTGGACTGATTGCCCTTGGCCATGAAGTCCACCTTCACGAGGATGACATTCTCCTTGGCCCAGTTGTGGAAGTAGTCGTACTCGAGGCAGATCTCGTCGAGCTCCTTGGTGTAGTCATCCCAGTCCGAGCCGCAGAAATATATGAGGATCGGCTTCTCAGATTTCTTCGCCTGAAGCTCAGCGGGGCGCATGGAGGTGAGCCACTTGTACTTGCTCTTGACCTGCCCGAAGGCGGGCGAGGCCAGCAGCAGCGAGGCCAGGGCGATCATGAAAAGACGAGAGGACATCGTCGCGGAGAGTCGGTTCATCGTGATCCTCATTCGAGCAGGAAGGAAACCAGTTGACGATTTACTATTCGACCGGACGGCGGGCCTGCTTCGCATGTTAGCAGGCGAAGCGGCGGATTTCCGGCTAAATCACGGCGGCGAGTCCATCTATTAAACGATCGAGCATGGCCTGCGTATGATTCGCGAAGACCGCAATCCGCAGGCAGCCCTCGGGGCCGACGCCGCTGTAGTGTTCGATGTAGGCGATGATCACGCCGCGATCCTTCAAGGCATCCTGAATGCGACGCATGTTCGCCGCATCGCCGAGCTCAAGCGGAATGATGGGCACGGGCGTGTCGTTCACAGCGAGCCCGACTTTGCGAAGGCGGGCTTTAAGGTATCGCACGTTGGCGTGAAGCTGATGGCGAAGCTGCGGCTCGGCGAGGACGATCTCCAGCGCCTTGGCCGTCGCGCCTGCGGCACCGGCGGGCGGAGCGCTGGCGCCGTTGTACCAGCGCGACTCGGCCTTCATTCGGGCGATGGCTTCGGCGGAGCCGGGGATGATGCCGCCGTAGCCACCGAAGGCTTTGCTCAGGGTGGCGCACATGAAGAGGGATTGCCTGATCTCGACCTTCGAGTCATCGTTCAACGCGAAGGGGATGTCGCCCTTCTCGTTGGCGAGTTCAACACAACCGCGACCGTCTGCGCCGAGCACGCCGACGCCGTGCGCATCATCCACCGACAGGGCCACAGGGCCATCCTGCCGGCGGAAGACCTCTTGATACTGAGCGACCGGCGCGATGTCGCCGAGGACGGGCGAGACGCCATCGCACATCACCAGCACGCGCGGCTGCCTCGGCAGGTATTGGCCCATCACCCGCGCGAGGTCGTCCACATCGCTGTGCTTGAAATGATCGATCGTGCCGCCGGGCTTGACTGAAAGGTTCGCCGCTTCCTGCGAAGCGTAGTGAGCCTGCCGGTCGAGCAGGATGGCATCAAACGGTTCCGCGCCGGCGGTCAGGATCGCCGGTCCCGCATAACCCGTCGCAAAATAAAACGCATCCTCGGTGCCGAAGAACTTCGCCGCGAGCCTTTCCACTTCGAGCGTGGCAGGATTATCACCGAACCCGCCGCGACTCGTCGCCGTGTGAACACCATACTTTCGCATCGCTTCGCAGCCTGCTTCGATCACGCGCGGATCGCCCTGAAGACCAAGGTAGGCGGTGCCTGCAAAATAGAGATATGGCTTGCCGTCGATAATCGTTTCAGGACCGGGGGGTGAACCCATGACAGACATGTGACATTCCTCTTCGATGAAGCAGGACGATAGGGGCCAGCCGACTTCAGGGAATGTCAGTCCACAACTTCGCCGCGAAATGCCGGATGGTATTTCACTTCCATCCGAGATCGCGCTCCACGATGTCGAAGAACGCGTTGCCATCTATGGCTTTGACCCGGCCTTCAAGAAGCTCATCCAGCCGCTGTTCAGCCTCATCAATCCACTCCTGCGAGCTGGGACTGTCGGCCGCGTTTCCAATGCTCGCCAGGAGATGAGCAGCAAGCCGCTCGCGTTCAGCATCGGTCAACTTCATCGCAAGTTCTTCAACGCGTTGAAAGGTCATGAGTAAACTCCACAGTACACTTGATCATATCGATCAACGAACCAGCAGGATAGTCCTACTATTCATCCGGCAACCGGTTGTCCGACACCGCGGTCCAGGCACCGTTCTCGTCGATCCCGATGGCCTGGAGGATCGCCATGCCGCCGGTGATCTGCACCTTGTGGCCCATGGTTTTCAGTCGTTCGATGATCGCCGGTTCAACGCCCTTCTCGATGCGCAGTTCATCGGGCCGCCACTGGTGATGCACGCGCGTCGCGGCGACGGCTTCCTCAATCGACATCTTCAAGTCCAGCCGATGCACCAGCGTACACAGCACGGCTGTGATGATGCGAGGCCCACCAGCCGCGCCGAGCGTGAGCACCGGCTTGCCGTCCTTCGAGACGATCGTCGGACTCATGCTCGACAGCGGGCGCTTGCCGGGGGCGACGGCATTCGCATCTCCGCCGATCAGGCCGAAGGCGTTGGGCACATCAGGCTGAATCGCAAAGTCATCCATCTGGTTGTTCATCACCACGCCGGTGCCGGGGATGATCACCTTGGAACCGAAGCTGGTGTTGACGGTGGCGGTGATGGCGACGAAGTTGCCTTCGATGTCGGCAGCGGAAATGTGGGTGGTGTGTTTGTTCTCTCTGATTCCCCCAAGCCCGATGGCGAGGTCCGCCGAGTCGTCGGGGTATGTAGGCCGCACGAACGCCGATACCCCGACGGCTCGCGGACTCGCCATCGGGCTTGGTTTCGCGCCTACCCGCAACAACTCGAAGAAATCACGGTCCGCGCCGGGCGGCATGCCATGCTTCTTCACTTCACTGGCGCGCTCAGCGTCAATGCGCTCCGCCAGTTCCCGCGCGTACTCCACCGCAATCAACCCGCGCGGCACCTTCGCGAAATCCGGATCGCCCAGCCAGTAAGCACGATCCGCGAAGGCGAGCTTCATCGCCTCAGCGATCAGGTGAAGTCGAGTCGTCCGAAGACTCAAGCCTCTCGCCATCGACGTAACTGCAAACGGTAGGCTCGAGTTCATGTCGGGCCGACAATCAAGGATGTTCAGGATCTGCGCCACATGCACGCCGCCTGAACTCGGCGGCGGGAAGCCGATGATCGTGTGCCCGCGATAGGTCGTCACGATCGGCTCGCGCAGCTTGACGTGATAGTTCGAAAAATCGTTCGCCGTGACGATGCCGCCGTTGTTCTTCATCCATCGCTCGACCGACTGCGCGAAAGGCCCGCCGTAGAAATGAACGATGCCGTTCTCCGCAATCGCGCGATACGTCTTCGCCAGATCCGGCTGCATAAGCACGTGGCCCTTGGGCCAGGGCTTGCCTGCGGTATCCAGCAGCACGGCGCGCGAGCCTTCAAACTTCGCCAGAGCACCGGCCGCGCCGCGGAGGCGCGAAGCGTAATTGGCGTCGATGTGGAACCCGCGTTGGGCGATCTCCGCAGCGGGCAGCAGGTGATCGCGCAGCTCGCGTTTGCCGGCGAGAACAAGGGCTTTCTCGTAGGCCGCGACGGAGCCGGGAATACCACTCGCCAGCGCCCCGGTCTGACTCAGCGAAGTGTCACCCTTGCCATCACGAATGTACATGTCTCGCGTCGCGGCGGTCGGTGCCATTTCGCGGCCGTCGATCGCGTAGACCTCGCCGTCCTTCGTGCGGATGAGGATGAAACATCCGCCGCCGATGCCGCTGTTGAAGCCATCCACTACGCCCAGCGTCAGGGCCGCGGCGACAGCAGCATCCACCGCGTTGCCGCCCTTCTCGTACGCATCGATCGCCGCCTGCGCGGCAAGCGGATGCACACAGGCGATCGCCCCGCGCGGATGCACGGCTGCGCCATAGCCGATCGCCTTCATCGGCGGCGCGGTGTGACAGCCGGCAAGTGACGACAGGATCGCTACACCTAAAATAAGACGCAGGAGGATCCTGCAATGTTGGATGGTTCGTGTTGGTGTCATCTCGTGCTGCGCACTCCCTTCCGTTCCATCTCGCCGAGCGAGATGACTACTTCAGATGCTTGGCGAACCATTCGACCATTTCCTTGCGCATCTCCGGCAGATACTCGTGCCCCGTCTTCGTGTAGAGCACACTGCGAAAGTTCTCCGGCTTGCCATACAGCTTGTACACATCAGCGAGAATGCGTTCGAGTGTTTCGATGCCGTCCACGGGAGCGCCGGGGTCCTGATCGCCGGAGAGTTCCAGGTGCGGTCGCGGGGCGATTAAGGCGTGGATCGCTTCGGTGTCAAAGTGCTGGAGCATGCCGGGCACGAAGTAGTAGATGCCGTGATAGCGCATGGAGCCGCGGGCGATGAGTTCGCTGTAGCGCGTGAAGCAGGCGACGCCGACCACCCCCTTGGGCCGATCATCGATCGCCGCGAGCCACCAGCTTCGTGTGCAGCCCATCGACATGCCCGTGACGCCAAGGCGATTCATGTCGATGTCGCCGCGCGTTTCCAGGTAATCGAGCAGGCATTGTTCATCGCGAAGCTGCATGCCCCAGAGACACCGGCCCATCCAGAGGTTCAGCTTCGACAGCGTCATCTCCTGACCGCCCTTGTTTTCCGTCGTGCCGGCCGGTCCCTTCCCGATCCGCTCACCGTGAAAGTAACCATCGATCGCGGCCACGATGTAGCCCTGTTTCACCAGCAGCGTGCCGATGTGATCCATTGCTTTTTCGTTGAGGCAGACGGAATCTTTTGAGCCGCCGTGTTCGTGCAGGGCGACGATGCAGGGGCGTTTCGTCTTCGCCGCGCCGGCCGCGTCCTTCGGGATCATGACGTAGCCCGGCACGACCGAATCCACACCGTTGTGAAACTCGATGCGTTCGAGAAAAAACTCGCCCTTGTCCTCCCGGCTGACGATCTTGACCTTCTTCGGATCAGGCCGGGCAGGCATGTCGCCCAGCAGGCCGATCACCGTCGCGCGGACCTTCACGCGGTCCTTCTCCCACGCCTTCAAGTTACTGGGCACCGGCCACTGCGGCAGCTTCAATCCCTCGCGCACCTCCGCCGGCATGTCCTTCCATATTTCATTCATCGGCGTGCCGCCCTTGCTCGCGGCAGGCGTGATGCGCACCTGCGCGAAGGTGAGCGAGCAGGTGCTGATGATGACGGCGATGACGACGACGAGCGAGAAAGGTGACAACATGCAAAGTCTCCACTGGCGGGGGTTCAACCCGCGCATGGGGATAGCTTACCGCAGGGCGGAAGATTCAGTTTGAAATCTGGATGGGATCGCAGGTTCGGTGCGAAGCCGCAAGCGGCAAACCTTAGCGCCGGATGCTGCGCTCGTAATCGCGGGCACGCTGCTCCTTCGAGCGAAGTTGATTTTCCAGGAAGCCCTTCTGCGAGATAAGCCGGTTCGTGTCTGATTCAAACGCATTCATCTGGGCCTTGAGCTTGTTCACTTTGGCGACGGCGTCGAACCGGGCGCGGGCGGCATCCTGCACTTCTTTCTGAGCCGCGGCGAATTCGGCCTTGGCGGCGGTGTGGCCTTCCTGGGCGGACTGCACCTGCGGGTTGTTCTTGAGCTTCTCCGTCATGCGCATGCGCAGGTAGTCCAGCGTGTTCACCGCTTCGTCCAGTTCCTTCTCCGCCTTCTTGTAGGCTTCATTCTTCTCCAGCACAGCCGACTCGATCGCGCCGAGTTCCGTCTCGACCTGGAGCAGTTCGGTGGAGGCGTCGACCATATCGCTGCTGGGGGCCTTGCCGTCTTCGACGCGCTCTTTGATGACCTTGACGCGGATGCGCGCCAGATCGACGTGCTGCGTCAGCCGCTTGTGTTCGGGATCACCCTTCATCGAAGCGACCGCCTTCTCGCGGGCCTCGGTCAGCCGGGCCTTGGAACTTTCGATCTTCTTCTCCTGCGCGTCCAGTTCCTCCGCGCCGTCGTATTCGCTCTTGAGCGACTTCATCACTTCGGTGATCTTGGCGGTCGCCTCATCGAGCTTCTTGCGAGCGTCGGGCAGTTCAGCCTTGGCCTTCTCGTGCCGCTTCTCGCCCTCAGCCATTTCCTTGAGCGCGGGGTCCACCGTCTTGGGCGCGTCGGCCAGTTGCTTCTTGCGGTCGTCGATGTTGCTCTCGATCGTTTTGATATTGGTCTGAATGGTGCGGATCTCGCGCTGAAGGCCTTCGAGGTAACGACGCTCCGCTTCGTAGTCGCGCGGGCGGTCCTTCTGGGCCTGGAGCGGCGCGACGGAGAGAATCGTGACCAGGCCGGCCATGACCGCCAGGCGTGTGAATGTTCCAGTCTTGTTTCCAAACATGATCGGACCTCGCAAAGGGGTTGCACAGGCAGCCGGCTCGATCCGCCTTCCGGAAACAGCACGGACCGCCCAGCTATATAACGATTGTAAACTCCGCCCGTTCGGTAACCAATGAAACCGGCAAATCGCGGTTATGATTATAACGACAAAGCCGGTGATTCGGGCGTTTTTCCGCAACCCTGGAGCAGGCCATGATGGGACGATCCCTTTTCGCAGCGGCGACGGTTTGCCTGAGTCTCTTCTTCGCAGGTTCGGCGATGGCGGCTGAGGTCGACAAGCCGGCCGCGACCGGGCTGGCGGCGATCAAGGTGCCCGAAGGTTTCACTGTCGAACCGGCGACACCGCCGGGACTGGTCGAACATCCGATGATGGCCTGCTTCGACGAGCGCGGCCGCCTCTTCATCGCCGAGACCGCGGGCCGCAACCTCAAGCGGGCCGACCTGGAGAAAGAACTGCCCAACTTCATCCGCATGATTGAGGATACGGATGGCGACGGCGTCTTCGACAAGTCCACCATCTTCGCCGACAAGCTCACCTTTCCGCAGGGCGTGCTCTGGCACGACGGCTCGGTCTACACGTGCTCCAGCGGCGCGCTGTGGAAGCTGACGGACACGGACAACGACGGCGTCGCGGACAGGCGCGAGAAGCTCGTGGGCGACTTCGGCTACACCGGCAACGCGGCGGACATTCACGGCCCCTTCCTCGGTCCCGATGGCAGGCTTTACATCTGCGAAGGGCGGCACGGCCACGAGGTGCGCGACAAAGACGGCAAGCTCATCAGCAAGGGCAAGGCCGCCCGCATCTTTTCGTGCAAGACCGATGGCTCCGACTTCCGCTCCTTCTGCGGCGGCGGGTTCGACAACCCGGTCGAGGTTGTCTTCACCGATGAAGGCGACATGCTCGGCACGGTGAACCTGATGTACCACCAGCCGCGCGGGGATTGCCTCGTGCATTGGGTCTACGGCGGCGTCTACCCGCGCACGGATTTCATCGATCAGCTTAAGAGCGAGTTCTACTTCACGGGCGAACTGCTGGGCGAAGTACACAACTACGGGCATGTCGCGGTGTCGGGGTTGTGCCGGTATCGCAGCGAGCATTTTGGGTTGGAGGGAAGGGCCAAGGGCCAGGGGCCAGGGGCCAAGGAAGCGGAAGACAATCCGCAATCCGCGATCCGCAATCCGCAATCTCCGATTCATCTCTTCATCACGCAGTTCAACACGCACAAGATTGTGCACACCACGCTCGAGCGCAGCGGCTCGACGTACAAGACCGCGAAGAACGAAGACTTTCTTGTCAGCGAATCGATCGACTTTCATCCAACCGACGTGCTTGAGGATGCCGACGGCTCGCTGCTGGTGATCGACACGGGTGGCTGGTTCAGGATCGGTTGCCCGGTGTCGCAGGTGGAGAAGCCGGGGGTGAAGGGGGCGATTTATAGGATCAGGAAGTCGGGTGGGAAGAGGTATGAGGATCCGCGGGGGCTCAAACTGGATTGGGCCCGCGCCGACTTGGGCACACTCCTGATCATGCATCTGAATGATGAGCGATTTGCTGTACGGGACCGGGCGACAAGGCAGATGCTGAACTTCGCGCATGCCGGTGTTCCGCACCTTCCTGACACGAGAGCACCGGCGTTGCTTCGGGTCGCCGACATGGCCATAAACGGAAGCGATCTGTCTCTTCGTCATCGGGCAGTACAGGCAATCCGCGACCTGACGATTGAAAACACCATCCGTTCTCCCATCAGCAAAGGATTGATACCGGGACAAGAACCTGGCACGCACGACGTTCCCGACGCGTACATGCCTGGCTTCAATCTGCTCCTGAAGGCACTCGCACGTGCCGACAACGACCGCCTCGTCGAACACGCCATCATCTACGCCCTCATCGAGATTGGCGACGCCGAAGCCACCGCCGAAGGCCTCAAGAGCGACAACGAACGCGTCCGCCGCGGCGCGGCCATCGCGCTGGAGCAGATGCGGCGAACTCTTTCGCTCACGCAGGACAAGCCGCGCGCTGGCCCGCAGATTCCGCCGCCGGAGTTCGGTACGAAGCTGGAGAAGGAGGCGATTGCGAAACTCGACGCGCTGGCCGTGGAGTCGAAAGACAAGGGCGAAGCCGCAAGCGGCAAGAAAGTGTTCGAATCACAGAAGGCCGCGTGCAGTGCCTGTCACCGCGTGGGCGATAAGGGCGCGGAGGTTGGCCTGAATCTCACCAGGATCGGCGCGATCCGCAGCGAGCGCGACCTGCTCGAATCCATCCTCCACCCCAGCGCCAGCTTCGCCCGCGGGTTCGAGCCGTTTCAAATCCGCACCAAGGCCGGCGACATCGTCACCGGCGTCATCTCCCGCGAGTCGGCTGACGCCATCCACCTGCGCCACGCGAACAATGCGGAGGCGATCGTGAAGCTCACCGACATCGACAAGATCGAAGCGAGCAAGCTGTCGATCATGCCGCAGAACTACGGCGAGCTGTTGTCGAAGGAAGAACTTGCCGACCTGATCTCGTATTTGGCTTCGCTGCGCTGAGGGCCGGCCAATCCGCTTGTCATCAGCGCCTTGACAGGTTCGATGCCGCCGCTTCCATTCGATAGCTCACAAGTGCAACCAGCCAGACCAAGCCACCAACGCCGTAGCACCCCCAAGCCCAATACGGCTTACGGACGAGCACTCGCTCCACCCTAAATGTGTAGCCTGCCGGCGACGCCACCTCTTCCCTGGTTTCCGGCGTCAAGTAGTACGCGATCACCCCCGCAACAACGAACAATGCGCCAACGGCAAAGCGCACAACAAGCGCATTGCGAGCAGTTTTCTGCACCGTAGACATACCGTCCTCCAATCCGGTCTAATTAACGATCACGCATTCACTTCGCCGCCGCCGCCACCGGCGCCTGATCCAGCATCTTGTTGAAGCGCGTCTCCTGCCGGCCCTTCCACGAGCCTTTGTGATACGCATAACCCGCCAGCAGCGGGAAATTAACCGTTGCTTCGCCGAAGACCATCTGCTCGTAGGTCGTATCGACCTTGCCCCAGGAGCAAGCTTCTTTGAGCGTGGAACCGGAGAGTGCGCCGTCGCGTTCGTCAGCGACGGTGAGTTGGACAGCGTACTTGTGCATGGAGACGTCTTTGCCGAGGACTTCCGCGGCGACGACAATGTCCTGCGCGAAGTTCTTGGGCACGCCGCCGCCGATCATGAGCAGGCCGGTGTCCTTGGTGACGAGCTTGATCTGGGTGATCTCGCGGAAGTCGCGGGCGCTGTCGAGCGTGACATGATTGTCCGGGCGATGCCACTGGTGATGCACCAGACCGAAGCCCGCGGAGCAATCGCTGAAGGCCGGCACGAAGATCGGCACTTCCTTCTCGAAACAGGTGCGGGTGATCGAATCCTCACCCAGACCCTGTTCCTTCAGATACCGCCCCATTTCACGGATGAACTCGCGCGACGAGTGCGGCACCGGCGGCAGACTGTCCGCAATCCGACCGAGCGTGTCATCACAGATGCGAAGCTCATCCTCATCAATATAGGTGTCGTAGATACGGTCGATCGCCAGCTCGCGCAGCTCGTGGTCATTCACGAACGGTGAGCCCTGGTAATGCTTGTAACCCAGGCCTTCGAAGAAGTCCTGATCGACGATGTTCGCTCCGGTGGAGACGATGGTGTCGACCATGTTGTTCTGTACGAGATCGACGATGACTTTTTTTAGGCCCGCGCTGATGAGCGAGCCGGCCAGGCAGAGGACCACGGCACAGTCGCGGTCGGCGAGCATCTTGTCGTAGATGCTGGCGGCGCGGCTGAGATTGCGGGCCTGGAACGCCATGTGGCCCATCGCGTCAACCAGCGGGATGACGTTGTGCTTGGTGATGTCGATATGCTGAACCGTCTTGCTGAGAAACTTGGATTTGTCGGTCTTGCTGGTGGTAGCGGGCACGTGGTCGGTCATGTTGCGGCCTCCTGATGCGTGGGAAAGGGGGAGAATTTTGCAGCCCCTATTAAAGGTGGGCATCCTGCCTGGGACAAGGGGGCATTATAAGTTTTTTGAAGTCACGTGTGCGAAGGCCGGGTGCCACGGGTCGGCGAGGCTTTGCGAGCAGCCCCGTGCGGAGAACCAGCTCGGCAACGTGTGGCAACACGCCTCCGGCACGGGTCTTCGTCGCGGACTCCTCGACCCGTGGCACTCAAACCGATTCACCTATAATCGCCGGTCTTGCCTCGACCGTCCGACAGGAGTTTGCATGCCCGCTGATTTTCAAGGTTTGTCCGTCATCAGTTTCGAGAGCCGCCGCGCGGAAGAGATGGCGTCGCTCATTCAGCGTCACGGCGGCATGGCGATCTCCGCGCCTTCCATGCGCGAGATCGCCAATCCTTCCCACGATGAGGCCCTCGCGTTTCTCGATCTGTTGATGGCGGAGAAGATCGACGCTGTCGTTCTCCTGACCGGCGTGGGCACGCGATTCCTGGCCGAGGCGGTGACGACAAAAGTCAGCAAGGCTCAGTTCATCGAAGCGATGCGCAAGGTGCCGCTGATCTGCCGCGGCCCCAAGCCTGTCGCGGCCCTGCGCGAGATGGGCCTGAAGCCGACGCTCGAAGTGCCCGAGCCCAACACCTGGCAGGATCTATTAAAGGCTCTCGACGCCCACCTGCCGGTGACGAACAAGACCGTCGCGGTGCAGGAGTACGGCATGCCCAATCAACGCCTGCTCGCCGGCCTGGAAGAGCGCGGGGCGACAGTCGTTCGCGTGCCGGTCTACAAGTGGGGCCTGCCGGAGGATCTGGGGCCGCTGCGGGGCGCGATTGAGGCGGTCATTGCGGGCGAAGCGGATGTGGTGATGTGTACCAGCGCGACGCAGTGGTATCACATGCTTCAGGTGGCCGAGCGCGGCGAGCCGGGCCGTGTCGGTCCGGTTTCCGTCGAAGCCCTGCGCGAAGGCTTTAAGCGCGTGCTGATTGCATCGATCGGGCCGGTGGCGAGTGAAGCGATCATTGAGCACGGCATGCAGCCGGACTATGAGCCGGATTCACCACACATGGCGAACCTGGTGCGCGAGACGGCGAGGCGCAGCGGCGATCTATTAGAGAAGAAGCGCATCGCAGCGAGCAACGATGTAAACACCAATCGCTGGAAACGCGTGGAGATGGTGTGGGGCGAAATGAAGCACGCAACCCGTTTAGCCGTCGCCCCGCAGGGGCACACGCCTGCCATTTCAATCCGCGATCCGCAATCCGCAATCCGCGATTCCTCCCCCACCATCGCCGACTCGGTCTTCATGAAGGCCTGTCGCCGCGAGCCGGTGCCGTACACGCCGATCTGGCTGATGCGCCAGGCGGGGCGCTATCAGCGGGCGTACCGCGAGGTGCGGGCGCAAGTCACGATGCTCGAGCTCTGCCGTAACAGCGAGCTCTGCGCGGAAGTCACGCTGATGGCGGTCGATCGCCTCGGCGTTGATGCCGCCATCATCTTCAGTGACATCCTCACCGTCTGCGAGCCGCTGGGCTTCTCGCTCGACTTCGTCAAAGGCGACGGCCCGGTCATTCACAATCCCTTCCGCGAACGAAAGGACATCGAGCGCATCCGCAAAGCAGACGCGAGTGACCTTGAGTATGTTTACGAAGCCCTGCGCATCACTCGCCGGGCCCTTCGCCCCGACATCGCCCTCATCGGCTTCTGCGGCGCGCCGTTCACCATCGCCTCGTACCTGATCGAGGGCGGCAAATCGAAGGACTACGCCGCAACCAAGACGATGATGTACCGCGATCCGGTGAGCTGGAACACGCTGATGGAGCGGCTCGTCGATCTGCTCATCGGCTACCTGCGAAATCAGATCGCAGCCGGCGCGGACTGCCTGCAAATTTTCGATAGCTGGGTCGGCTCCCTGAACCCCGATGACTACCGCGAACATGTGATGCCGCATGTGAAACGGTTGATTGATGGGGTGAGAGAGGGCCAAGGGCCAGGGGCCAAGGGCCAAGGGAATCAATCCGCAATCCGCAATCCGCAATCCGCCCTTCCGCTGATCCACTTCGGCACCAACACCACCGCCCTGCTCCCGCTCCTGAAAGAAACCGGCGCGGATGTCATCGGCCTGGACTGGCGCGTCGACCTCGCCGAGGCCTGGAACACGCTCGGCCACGATGTGGCCGTGATGGGGAACCTGGACCCGATCGTCCTTCACTGCTCACCCGCGAAGATCCGCGAGCAGGCCAAGCGCATCCTCGACAAGGCCGCCGGCCGCCCCGGCCACATCTTCAACCTCGGCCATGGCATCACGCCCGACATGCCGCCCGAACACGTGGCGGAACTGGTGGATGCGGTGCATGAACTTTCGGCGCGACCATGATGCACGGCGAACCAACCCGCATCCTCGTCATCGGCGGCGGCATCACCGGCCTCGCCGCTGCCCATCGCCTCACCGAACTCGCCGCGTCACGCTCGATTCCTCTCGATGTCACCTTGCTCGAAGCCTCCTCCCGCGTCGGCGGCGTGATCGAAACGCAGCGCATCGACGATTACCTCGTCGAGCTAGGCCCCGACAACTTCATCACCAACAAAACCGCAGCCATCGACCTGTGCAAACGCCTGGGTCTTGAGGGCGAACTGCTGCGCACCAACGACGAGCATCGCCGGGCGATGGTCGTGCGCAAGGGCCGACTCGTGCCCATCCCCGAAGGCTTCGAGCTCATGGCTCCGCGCAACCTGTGGGCCATGGCGCGCTCGCCGATCTTTTCACTGGCGGGCAAGTTCCGAATGTGGCGCGAGCAGTTCATCAAGGCACGGGCAACGAGTGACGGCGACGATGAATCGCTTTCTTCCTTCGTCATTCGGCGTTTCGGGCGCGAAGCTCTCGATCGCCTTGTGCAACCGCTCATCTCAGGCATCTACGTCGCCGACCCCGACACGCTCAGCGTCCGCGCGACCGTGCCTCGCTTTCTCGACATGGAAGCTTCGCACGGTTCCATCATCCGCGCGATGAAGGCCCAGAAAAGGGCGAAGACAACCGCAGGCGTCGAACAGGATGCGGGCGCGAGGTACAGCCTGTTCGTCACCCTGCGCCAAGGCATGAGCGTTCTGACGCAGACCCTGGCGGCGAAGTTGGGCGATCGGGTGAAGCTGAACACGCGCGTCACCGGCTTGTCGCGCCTGCTGGCGGATTCACCGCGCTGGCGCGTGTCGCTTGCTGATGGTTCAACGATGGATGCGGACAGCGTGATCCTTGCTGTGCCTTCGTATGTCGCTGCCGACTGGCTTCGTCCGACGGACGAATCGCTTGCCGCGCAGCTCGATGCGATTGAATACGCCAGCTCCGCGATCATCGTCTTGGCTTATCGCGCCGAGCAGGTGAAGCATCCGACGAATGCCTTTGGTTTTGTCGTGCCGGCAATTGAGAAACGCCGCCTCATCGCCGGCTCCTTTGTGCATCGCAAATATGTAGGCCGCGCGCCGGAGGGTCACGTCTTGCTGCGAGCCTTTGTCGGCGGGGCGCTGCAGCCTGAAATGACGAATAAGTCGGACGACGAACTGACCGCGATCGCTCGGGAAGAATTCACCGCCCTGCTCGGCATCACCGGCGAACCACTCTTCACCCGCGTGCAGCGCTGGCCTCGGTCCATGCCGCAGTACAAGGTCGGCCATCTCGCGCGCGTCGCCCAGCTTCGCCAGCACTTGACGCAACACCCCGGCCTCGAACTGGCGGGCAACGCCTTCGAAGGCGTGGGCATTCCCGATTGCATCGCCAACGGTCAGGCCGCGGCCGAACGGGTGATCGAATAGAGCGCGGAACGATTACAATCGAAGTGCCCTTCCGCATCGGAGGTTTGCCATGCTCTTCCGCCTCGCATTCGCCATCTGCATGATGCCCGCCTTCACCGCGCACGGTGCCGATGCGCCCAAGCCGCGCACCACGCTCAGCGACAAGGCCCTCCGCTACACCGTACCCGACAAGCCTTACGCGATCCTGAAGCGCGGCGATATTGAAGCCATCATCGTCAACAACGAAGCAGTGAATGATGATGTGTTGAAGGATCATCGCGCCGGCTACAGCGGTGTCGCGGCGCTCAGGCATGTGAAGCGAAATGAAAACCTTTTCGTCCCCGGTATCGCGGGTCTGAACTTCGAGCATATTCTTGACGGCACCGCCCACGAAGACCGCAAGACGCAGTTCGAGCCGCGGAACTGGCCGATGGAACTGCGCGTGATCGAAGGCGCGGACGGGAAGCCGGTCCATGCCGTCGAGCTGCACCAGAAGCCGACCTTTCATCACGCCCTCGAAAGCTGCCAGCGGTACGAGCTTCTTGACGACGGCACCATTCAACTCACCATCGAAGTCATCCCGAGAAAGAAAACTTTCAAGAACGGTTACATCTGTCTGTTCTGGGCGAGCTACATTCATCAGCCCGAGTCGCTGGACATTCACTTCCAAGGCTGGCGGCGCGAGGGGCTGGAAGGTAAGCGGTTCGTTCCGCCGTCGCAATGGGTTCGCGCCGTCACACCCGCCCACGGCAAGCTCTCGACGCATCCGCATGTGCTCGACGCCCGCACCTTCAAGCATGACGAGCCCTTCCCGCTCACGCTCGTCTACAACCTTTCAGAGCACGTCTACGATCAGCCCTGGTACTTCGGCGTCAGCCACGGCATGGCGTTCGTCCAGATGTTCCGCCCGCAGGATCGCGTCCGCATCACGCAATCCCCCTCCGGTGGCGGCAAAGGCAACCCCGCGTGGGACTTTCAGTTCTACATCGAGAACTACGAAGTGGACAAGCTCTATCAGTTCGTCATGCGGGCGGCCTACCTGCCTTACGAATCAGCCGAGCAGGTGGACAAGGCCACGCGCGGGCACCGCAAGGCGCTCGGGCAGCAGTGATTCACCAGCGACCGCTTACAATGCAGCGCATGAGTAACGCCACAGGCACTTTCGATCTTCAGGTCAACGGCTACGGCGGCGTTGACTTCAATCAGGATGACCTCGCCGCGCCCGCCCTGCATCAGGCCTGCGTAAAGCTCGCGGCCGACGGCGTTGACGGCATCCTCGCGACCGTCATCACCGAGTCGATCCCGCAGATGTGCACGCGCCTGGCGAACCTCGTCACCCTGCGCGAGAAGGACACGCTGGCGCGCCAGCTCATCGCCGGGTTTCACATCGAAGGGCCGTTCATCAACGAGACGCCCGGCTATGTCGGCGCGCACCCCGCCGATGCCGTGCGCCCCGCCAATGTGGACGATATGAAACGCCTGCTCGACGCGGGAGCCGGCCTGACGAAGCTCGTCACGCTTGCGCCCGAACGTGATGCGCAGTATCGCGTCACGCGCTTTCTCAGCATGACCGGCGTCGCCGTTTCAGCCGGTCATTCCAACGCTTCGATCGACGAGCTCAAAGGCGCGATCGACGCAGGCCTGACGCTTTACACGCACCTGGGCAACGGCTGCCCCATGCAGCAGCATCGCCACGACAACATCATCCAGCGCGTGCTCGCCCTGCGCGATCGCCTGATCATCACCTTCATCCCCGATGGCGTTCACGTGCCCTTCTTCGCTCTGAAGAATTACCTCGATCTCATCGGCCTGGATCGCGTGGTGGTGGTCACCGATGCGGTTGCTCCAGCCGGAATGGGGCCGGGGAGGTATAAGCTCGGTCGATGGGAGCTGGACATCGGCCAAGACATGGTCGCCCGCGCGCCGGACGGCTCACACCTGGTCGGCTCAGCGATCACCATGCCGCGTGTGATCGAAAACCTGACAACGCACGTGGGCCTGAGCCTCGCCGATGCCCGCCGACTGACCTGCACGAACCCGAAGCGGGCGGCGGGCCTGTAAACGTAACTCACAGCCCAGCATTTTCAATGATTTCGAGTGAATGCCCTCACTAATTGTAGAATGTCATCATCGTGAGAATCCGCGACTCTTTCATCCTGTGTTTCACGCTTCTGCTTTCCTCGGCAGCCCTTGCCGACACGCAGCCTCTGCACGAACGTATCGACGCCCTGATTGATGCCGGCGCGAAGGGCGCGCCGATCGCCGGGCCTGCCGATGACGCGGAGTTTCTTCGTCGCGTCTATCTCGATCTGGCCGGCACGATCCCCTCGACCGCCCAGGCCCGCGCGTTCTTCGCTGATACGAACAAGGACAAACGAACGACACTGATTAACACCTTGTTAGACAGCGGTCACTACGCTCCGCGCATGGCGGAAGTGTTCCACATCATGTTCATGGAACGCCGCGGCGAGCATGAGGAGTGGGCGACATATCTCCTCGAATCCTTCAAGGCCAACAAACCGTGGGACCAAATGGCGCGGGAGATCATCAACCCCGACCCGCGCGATGAAGCCGCCCGCGGCGCAGCTTTCTTCTACTCCAAGCGCCTCGAAAAGTACGGCGAGAATCCGACAGACTACCCCGGCCTGACGCGCGATGTGGGTCGCCTCTTCCTCGGCATGGATTTACAGTGCGCCCAGTGTCACGATCACCTGACCGTGCGCGACTACAAGCAGTCGGATTTCCAGGGCCTGTACACCGTTTACGTCAACACCTCGCTGCACAGCGGCCTGCCCTTCCCCGCGGTGAGCGAGAAGGTGATGTCGCAGAAGATCGCCTTCTCCTCCGTCTTCAACAAAAAGGAAAAGGAGACGGGGCCCGCGGTGCCGGGCTTGGAAGAGATTTCGATTGTCACGTTTGAAAAGGGAAAAGAGCTGGCGATTCCCGCGGACAAGCAGACGAAGCTGCCTGCGGTGCCCGCGTTCAGCCCGCTGGCGGAACTCTCGAAGCAATTGCCCGCGCCTGAGAACAAAGCCTTCGCGCGGAACATGGTCAATCGCATGTGGTTCGTGCTGATGGGCCGGGGTCTGGTGCATCCTTTAGATCTGCATCACGTGGACAATCCACCTTCGCATCCGGAGCTGCTCGACCTGCTCGCGCAGGAGTTTGTCGCTCACAAGTACGATCTGAAATGGTTGCTCCGCGAGCTGGCTTTGACGCGCACCTATCAGCGGTCGAGCGTATTGCCTTCGGAGGCGAAGGTGCCGGTGGATCGCTTTACCGTCGCGATGGAAAAGCGATTGTCGTGGGAGCAGTTGTTACGCTCGACGCTGGTCGCCGCGGGTGAGAGCACGAATGTCACGGTGAAGGCAGCGCCAGAGGCACTTCGCAAAGGCTTCGTCGCGGCCTTCGAAGGCGAGGCGAAGGAAGCGGAGCAGGCGGTCGAGTCTTCGCTGAAGGCGGCGCTGTTCCTGCGCAATGACGCGACGTTTCTCGCTCTGCTCGCACCGGCCAAGGGCAATCTCGCCGAACGATTGCTCCAGCAGAAGGATGTCGCACTGCTTGCGGAGGAACTCTATCTGAGCGTGCTGACGCGCTTGCCGACGAACGAAGAGAAATTGGAAGTCGCGGCCTTCCTCGCCAGGCATGAGAAGCGGCGCGAACAGGCGGTGAGCGATCTGATCTGGGCCTTGTACGCTTCGGCTGAGTTTGGTGTGAATCATTGAGATGACCATTACGCGAAACAACCTGTGCACTCCGCAAGATCACGCGATCTCCCGCCGCGCCCTGCTCGGCGGCGCGGCCGGCGTCGGCGCGGGCCTCGCGCTCGGCGGCCTGACGCACCCGGCCATCGCCGATGCTCTGAGCAAAAAGGACAAACAGATCCTCTTCGTCTGGCTCGACGGCGGCATCAGTCAACTCGAAAGCTGGGATCCCAAACCCAATACGCGTTTCGGCGGCCCCTTCCGCGCTATCCCTACCAGCGTCAAAGGCACGCACGTCTGCGAACTGCTTTCGCAAACCGCCAAGCAGATGCACCGCGTCTGCGTCGTGCGCAGCCTGTGTACGCAGGACAATTCACACTCCGCAGGCGTGCCGCGAATCCTGCGCGGTGACCCGAAAAACCGCGGCGTCACCTATCCCTATTTCGGTTCCGCCATCGCCAAGCTACTTGGACCCGGAGCGAGCAAGCTGCCGCCTTATGTCTGGGTCAAGCCCGGCTCCGGCGGATTCAAGACTGAGCACGCCGGCTTCCTCGGCGCGCAGTACGGCGCGCTCGCCTTCGGTGACGGCAAGGCACCGGAAAATCTACTCAGGCCCGAATCGATCAATGCCGAGCGCGATGCCGCCCGCAACGAGCTGCGCGAATCGCTCAACAAGCGATACGCAGCCCAGCGCCGCAAGGCGAACACCGAGGCGAGCATGGCGGTGTTCGACATGGCCGAAGTCTTGATGAAGCGGCAGGATCTTTTTGATGCGACGCGGTTCTCACCCGAGGATGTCGCGAGGTACGGCACGCACGACCTGGGCCGGCACATGCTCATCGCCCGCAACATGCTCGAAGCCGGCGTGCGCTTCGTCAACGTCACCAGCTATGGCTGGGACACGCACGGCGACAATTTCAACGGCCAGTCTTCACTCGTTTCCAAATTCGATCAGGCCTTCAGCGCGATGCTCGATGATCTGCATCAGCGCAGCATGCTGGACAACGTGCTGGTGATTGCCATGAGCGAGTTCGGAAGGACGCCGCGGATCAACGGCCACATCGGGCGCGACCACTGGCCCGAGGCGTGGAGCGCGGCCATGGCCGGCTGCGGGATTCAGGCCGGCTCCGTTGTTGGCAAGACCAACGATGAAGGCACGTGGGTCAGTTCGCAGCCCTATGACATCGGCTCGATGTTCCACACCTGGTTTACCGCGCTGGGCATCGACACGATCGACACGGAATACGACAACGGCGGCCAGCCCCTGCCGATCGCGCATGATGACATGGACCCGATCAAGGAGGCGTTGACATAAAGCCGCGACCGCTGGTCGCGGGCTGCTACGATTGTCTGAGGTGCCATCATGCCTGACGCAACTGAAAAGGTCGTGTACTACGAGAAGAGGAGACCGACCGTCGGGCGATTCTTCGTCGAGATTGAAATGGTGAACAATATTGATCTCAACCTGAGCGGTGCCGGCGCTCTGCCTGTCGAGAAGGTGCGCCGCGTCAAGCTGCGCGGCTTGGTGGACAGCGGCGCGGCCCGCTTGGTGGTACCTGAGCGCGTGGCCCGCGAGCTGGGCCTGATGGAGGCGAGCCGCGAAGTCGTGGTCAGCTACGCCAGCGGCGAGAGGGCCCGGCGGCGGATGGTGTCGAACGTCTACGCGAAAGTACAGGGCCGCGACGGCGTGTTCGATGCGATCGTCGAACCGAATCGTGATGAGGCCCTGATCGGTGCCCTGCCGCTGGAGGTCTTCGACTTTCTCATCGACTGTCACAATCAGAAACTCGTGCCGCGCGATCCGGATCACATCGTCGCGGAGTTGGACGGTTTCGATGATGAGTAACCTGAGAGTTCGATGGCAGACAACACCAAACAATTCGCCGCCGAGCCCAAGCTGATCAAGACGGTCGCCGTCGATCATCAACTCGGCTGCGCGCAGTTCAGCGCCGATGGCAAGCTGCTCGCGGCCGGCGCGTACGATGCGACGGTGCGCCTGTGGCAGACCGGCGGCGATGATCTGAAACCGTTGCCGCCGCTGAAGGGGCACAACGGCTGGGTCGATGCCCTGGTGTTTCATCCAACCAAACCGCTGCTTTTCTCGGCTGATACCTGGGGCAGACTGGTCTGTTGGAATTGCGAGGGCGAGGCTCCCGCCCAGCCGCGCGTCCTGTGGTCACACGACGCCGCGCACGACGGCTGGATCCGCAGCGTCGCCATCAGCGCCAATGGCCACACACTCGCCACCTGCGGGCGCGACCGGATCGTGCGCATCTGGTCCGTTGCCGATGGCAAGCTTCAACACGAACTGAAAGATCACAACGAAGACGTTTACAGCGTTGCGTTTCATCCGACGGATCACACCCTCGTCAGCGGCGATCTCAAAGGCACGATCCGCGTGTGGGATCTGAATGCAGGTAAGACTGCGCGCACCATCGACGCCTCTTCACTCTACAAGTACGACCGCATTCAGGATGTCGGCGGCGCTCGCTACCTCAACTTCTCCCGCGACGGCTCCACGCTCCTGTGCGGCGGCGCGGTGCCCAAGGGCGGCGGCTTCGTCGAGGCTTCGCCGCGCATCCTTGGCTTCGACTTTAAGTCCGGCGAGAAGAAAATCGACCTGGCTCTGGGCGAACCGAAGGATGGTTTTGTCTACGAAGTTCACGAGCACGCGGACGGTTACCTCATGGCGGTCACCAGCGGTCAGCCCGGCAACGGCCGCATGCATTTCGTGCGCCCCAATGAAACCGCACCGTTCTTCACCGGCCTGAAAATGGCCAACTGTCACGCCCTCGCGCTCCATCCCAATGGCAAGCTGCTCGCCGTGCTGGCGACGAATGCCAACAGCGCGGGCAACGGCAGGCGCGTGGATAAGGACGGCGAATATGTGGGCAACACGTCGCCGATTCATCTTTGGAAGTTTGAAGGGTGAAGGTGATCGGCTGCTCAAGCCTTTGACCACGGATAGCACGGATGGCACGGATGGGGAGCGATGATGGATTGATCTATATCAGTGCTATCCGTGTGATCCGTGGTTGGACTGATTCGCTGTTCCTCACTCCGCCGTCGCCAGCGCCCGCGGGTCCTTCGGCAGCGAGATGCGTTCGACCACCGGCACAGCCGTGGGCACCGTCACGGTCTTCTTCGCTTCGCCGAAGGTCCACTCCATTTTCGATTCGAGGAATCCGCCGATCATCAACATGCCGCGATCGAAGGGCACCGCCACCGCGTCATCGTGCGGATGCCTCATGTCCGGCAGCGCATAGACTTTCACTTCCTTCAGATCGAGCAGTCGGGCGGTGGCCAGTTCGATATCGCCTTGCATCTCCGATTCACCGCCGGCGAGGATCGCCCAGCGTTCATCAGCCTGCACCACGCAGGCATCGCCCACGCCCTTCTTGATTCCCAGCACCGGGCCATCGGTGAGAACGCTCTTGCGCGGGTCGGAAATATCCAGAAGCCAGGTGCGCTCGGTGGTGTTGCCGGTCTTGCTGTGCTGGCCGCCGAGAATCCAGACGCGGCCGTCGGGCAGTTCAATGGCGCAGGTGTCGTCGAGGAAGTGAGGCAGTTCGGATGCGAGCATTTTGCTCGCGCCGGCTTTGACATCGATCAGTTCGATGCTGGTGAGATTGACGCCGCCGATGACGACGATGCGCCCGTCGCGCAGCAGGACGGAATAGTGTGCCTGCCTCGGATCGCGCAGGCCGATGCCGCGGGCCCACTTGTCTTCCTTCGGATCGTAGACCATCGCCGACTCGCCGCCGATGATGATCGCCCTGCCGTCGGCGAGGCGATGTCCCGTCGGCTCAGCGACGACGCGCGGCAGCGGGGCGATGGTCTTGGATTCACCCGAGATCACATCGATCACTTCGCACGACGCAATTGCCTTGAGCCCCGGCCCGATCGGCTTCACTCGCCCGGTCTGCCCGCCCGCCACGAGAATGCGGCGATCATCCAGCGTCACCTGCGCGTGCATGCACCGGCCTTCATTGAGCTTGACGGCCTTGAGCCATGTGAGCGTCTTCAAATCGAATGTCTGCACCTGATCCAGCGCCGAACCGAGCTGATGAATCCCGCCGCTGACACAGACGCGCGCGCCGACGATGGACACATCCGCCGCGAGCACGGGCACCGGCATGTCAGGCAATCGCTGCCAGGGGGAGGCATCTTCCGCCGTCTCGCTTGCCTTCGCGGCCGGCGCTTGTGCCAGCGCGGTGACATTCAGCGATGCGATCAGCGCGACCAGGATGAAGGGCATGCGTCTCATGATGTTGATTATCGAGCCTTTGATCGCTTCTGTTTGGCTTTCTTCTCCGTTGCCTTCTTCTTCCTGCTCTTTGCGGACCGCCCTTTCGACTTATCGGCCGCTCCCGCGACGTCGATTGCTTCCAGGGCCCACTCAGCCATTTCTTCGCGGCTCTCCAGCACGTCGGCGGGCACTTCGAAGTACGTCGTCAGCGTCATCGTCGGCGTGGGCTTGAAGCATTGGCAGTCGGCATTCAGATACCGCTGCCGGGTCGCCCCGCTGGTCTTGAAGTAGAGCACATCATCATCGATGATCGCGAAGAACAGGTCGCGGCAATAGACCCCGCACCCGCCGAACATCCGGCGGATTTCCACCTTGCCCAGTCCGCGAAGCTGTTCCCGCACGTAGTTGATGAACTCATCGCTGTTCATGACTTGATCCTGAATGAAGGCCTTTTGGTATATTGGTTTGTCTCGGTTCCACCTTCAAGGAGACTTCTTCCATGTCAGAGTCCAAGAAAATCGGATCGAAATCAATTTCACGCCGCAAGTTCGTGCAGGGCGCAGCCGCAGCGTCGGCCGCCATCGCCTTGCCGACTTTTATCCCCGCCTCGGCCCTCGGCAAGGAAGCGGGTGTGGCCGCGCCGAGCAATCGGCTGAACCTCGGGTTCATCGGCATCGGCAAACAGTCGAGCGGGCACCTCAATAGTTTCGCCGGCAAGAGTGATATTCAAGTCGTCGGCGTGTGCGATGTCTACAAGCCGCGACTCGAAAAGGCCAGGGACTCCGTCGTCGAGAAATACAAGAAGCTCGAACGCACCGGTACGCCCGAAGCCTTCGAGGATTATCGCCAGTTGCTGGCGCGGAAGGATATCGACGCGGTCGTCATCGGCACGCCTGACCACTGGCATACGGCGATCATCGTCGAAGCCGCCAAGGCCAAGAAGGATATCTACTGCGAGAAGCCGTTGACGCTGACCATCGGCGAAGCGAAGCTCGCGGTCGATGCGGTCACCAAGCACGGCGTCGTCTTCCAGACCGGCAGCCAGCAGCGGTCCGATGGCCCGTTCCACCGCGCGTGTGAATACATCCGCAGCGGCCGGCTCGGCAAGATCAAGGAAGTTCACGTGGGCATCGGCACCACCAGCAAGCCCTGCGATCTGCCCACGCAGGACATCCCCGAAGGCCTCAACTGGGACTTCTGGCAGGGCCAGTCACCCGACCGCGGCTACAACGAAGTCCTTTGCCGCAAGGGTCTGCCCAACGAGTATCCCTTCAACCCCGGCTGGCGCGACTACCGCGAATACTCGGGCGGACACGTCACCGACTGGGGCGCGCATCACTTTGACATCACCCAGTGGGCTCTGGGCATGGACGGCTCAGGCCCGAATGAAATCATCCCGCCTGAAAAGTCGGATGACGTTTACAACGCCTCCTTCATCTACGCCAAGACGCCCGTGGGCGACAACATCAAGGTCACGCACACTAAGATGGAAAACGGCATCCGCTTCTTCGGCGAGCTGGGCGAGCTGTTCGTCAACCGCGGCAAGATCGAGAGCAAGCCTGACACGATCCTGAAAGAGCCGTTGACGGATAAGGATGTGAAGCTGGAAAAGACAAGTGGTCACCGCGAGAACTGGCTCGAGTGCATCAAGAGCCGGAAGCTGCCCATCTGCAATGTCGCCATCGGCGCGGGCAGCGTGACGATCTGTCACCTGGTCAACCTCGCCTACTGGCACAACCGCAAGTTGAAGTGGGATCCGACGAAGTGGGAATTCCCCGACGACGCGGAAGCCAACGGCTGGCGGGATCGGGCGCGGCGCGAGAAGTATGACCTGCCTGCAATCGGTTGATTCGTCTGGTCGCTCCGGAGCCGGCGTCCCTTGTTTAACCAAAGATGAAAGCATCATTCGTAGCGGCGCGGCCGCGACGATCTGGTGAATCTCGTTACCACCTCAGGAGGTTTGATCATGGGTCTGTACGACGATGACATGGCTTCGGTGACTTCGGGCGACGTGCTGGATGTGATCTACTGGCAGACGAAGTACGGCTCCAACATGCTCGAGGCCGCGCTGAAGTCCAAGCAGGATGAAGGCGAGATTCGCATGCTCGTCGCCAGTGTGATCAACGGCTGCGACGACGTGCTGAAAACCTACCCCAACCACGCCGACGTGAAAGCCTGGCTCGACAAGGCCAAGGCGATTTCGGCGAAGGTGGATCCCAACTCGCGGCCGGGCGGCTGGCGCGGCGACTTCACCGCCTGGGGCGAACAGGGCTACGAGATGGGCTGGCGGGCGGCTCACATCGCGAAGATGGCGGTGGCGATTGAAGACTGGGACAAGGCCAAGGGCTTCGGCCGCGATGCGGTGATGTACCTCACCCGCGCCAAGGATCGGATGGCCAACTGGTCCGCTGATGCGAAGGCGTTCGTCGAGAAGACGCTGCCGGAGATGGAAACGCTGGTCGCGAATGCCAACAAGCACTGACGCATCCGCGCGAACATGACATCACAAGCACACCGAAGGACTGCCGCCCGCGCGGCAGTCCTTTTTCTTCCCGTTTCAGCCGCACACGGTTTCGATCCACAACTTCGCCATCAGCGCGTGACCCGCCATCGATGGATGCACACCGTCACCCGCCCAGTAGTTGGGCTTGGTCGTCTTCACCGCTTCATCGAACATCTCCTGGAACGGCACCCAGATCGCGCCTGCCGCCTGCGCGACGCGCTTGGCCGCCGCCTTGCGAAGGTCGAACTCGGGGAACCACTTGTCATTCACCGCGCCGCACTTGAGCACGAACGGCTCACAGATCACGATCTTCGTCTCCGGCAACGCTTTTCTCGTGCGCTCCAGCAGCGCGGCGAAACCTTTCTCATAGGTCTCCACCGTACCGTCGTAGTTGCCGTTGAGTTTGTGCCAGATGTCATTGACGCCGATGAGGATCGAAAGCACGTTGGGCTTGAGGTTGATGCAGTCTTCGTCCCATCGCTTGTCCAGATCAGGCACCTTGTTGCCGCTGTTGCCGCGGTTGTAGGTCTGGAGGTTCAGGTCCGGCTTCACGGCGAGCAGGTAGGAGCTGATGAGGAACGGGTAGCCGCGGCCGTGACCGTTGCCATCGTTGGCGCCCTTGGCGTTGCGGTTGCGGCCGGCGTCGG
>JBBDXA010000031.1:38324-48442 GCA_040902585.1 Phycisphaeraceae bacterium | reverse complement strand
CATCCATCATGCCCGCGTCACTGACCGATGCCAACGCCCCCGGCGAAGTCACGGCGAAAAACTACTCCTTCGCCATGCTCGAGCTCGCGTCGAAAAAGGCCCGCAACGCCGAGTGGTACTTCACCACCAACTCCCTCGCGGCAGTCATCAGCGATCGCAACATCGGAACTGATGCCGATGCCGGCGCCCGGTCCGTCGCCGGCGGCGACAAACCCTGGCAGGGCGCGGTCGCCTACAACGACAACCACATCAAATTTGAAACCACGCACATCCTCGCCAACCTGAGGTACGGCGACCGCAATCCGAACGTCCTCAAAGACAACCTCTTCAAATCCGGCGACGCCCTCCGTGGTGAATCAGTATTCCCCGAACCGGACGCCTTGATGACGTACAAAGGCAACAACGACGGCGGCGTGAATCAGAAACCGTGAAACAGAATGTGAAACCCCGCAGCGAAAGAATCATCCCATGAAATCCAGCCGCGCCTTCACCCTCACCGAACTCGTTGCCTCCTTCGTACTCGTGCTCCTCGTCTTCGGTTTCACGCAAGCCATCATCGGCTGCGACGGCGGCAAGGCCGGAGCCCCCACACCCCCGCCGACCCCCGGCCCTGCCCAGCTTTCGCCCGAAGCGGTTGAACACCTGAGAAAGGCGACGGATGATCTCCGCGCCGTCGCCGCCGATCTGAAAGACACCGCCGAGAGCCTGCGCAAAACCGCTGAGACCCAGGCCCAGCGCACGCCTGATGTCGACTCGAGTGACCTGCTCGCCGCCCTCGGCACCGCCCGCCGAAACGCCCGGCAGATGCAGTCCTCCGCCCAGGTCCGCGGCATCATCCAGGGCATGAACAACTACGCCCCCGGCAACAACGAGTTCTACCCCGGCTTCACCAGCAAGGGCAAGGAGGATCAGACGCCAATCGCGCCCGGCGAAGACAACTACGGCGTCAAAGGCAAGACGGGCCACGACCCGGCCTACCGCTATGCCCTCATGCTCCGCAACTCCTACTTCAGCCCCGAGTACACCGTCAGCCCGTCGGAGACGAACAAGTCCATCACCCCCGTCAGCCTCGGCGGTGCCGCGCCCGGCGAAGTCACCGCTAACAACTTCTCCTTCGCCATGCTCGAACTCGCCACCGGCAAGGCCCGCAATCAGGAGTGGATGGCGACCACCAATCACAAGGCCGCCGTCGTTACCGATCGCAACCTCGGCTCCGACGCCGGCCGCAGTTCCGGCAGCGTTCACACCGACGGAAAAGCCGCGTGGCGAGGCACCGTGGGCTTCAACGACAATCACGTCAACTTCGAAACCAGCAACGTCCTGGACCTGCGCTACGGCGAAAACAATCCCCGCGTGCCTTTCGACAACCTCTTCAAAACCGGCGACGCCCCTGAACGCGCCACCGACGCGGCTGATCCGGATGCGATGATGACGTACAAAGGCCCCAGCGACGGCGGCGTGAATCAGCAGCCGTGATACAGAATTTGAACACTGAAGCCGATAGCCCCCGGGGGCGTGCCCATCTTCTGTGGCGGGCGCCATCGGGTGCCATGGGTAAGCGGAGTCTTCGGAGCTTACCCGTGCTGTGCGCCGAGCGCAGAGGGTGATCCGCACGGGCAAGCTCCGAAGACTCCGCTTGCCCATGGCACCCCAACTGATCATCCCACATAATAGGGTCACGCCCGCCCCCGGTGGAGTGATCGCCAGTCCCTTCCGCCTTCGCCCTCTTCGCTATACTGCCTCGCATGACAGCAACGACCGCCCCTGTCTCTGCCGCCTCCGTTGTCGACGCCAAGCGTGCGCAAGGGGGCAAACCGCTGCTGGTGATTGAGAACCTGAAGACTTATTTTCCCGTGCGTCGCGGGCTGCTGCGCAAGACGGTCGGGTACGTCCGTGCGGTGGATGATGTGTCGCTTCACGTCAACGCAGGTGAAACGCTGGGCCTCGTCGGCGAGTCGGGCTGCGGCAAGTCGACCGTGGGCCGGACGCTGCTGAAGCTCATTCCCGCGACCGAAGGCAGTGTGTCCTTCAACGGGCGGAGCGTGTTTGATGCGGATCGACGCGAGTTGCATGCCCTTCGCAGGCAGATGCAGATTATCTTCCAGGATCCCGTCGGCTCGCTGAACCCGCGCATGACCGTGGGCAGGATCATCGGCGAACCGATTCACGTGCATGGCCTGGCCAGGGGCGAGGCGCTCCAG
Source organism: Phycisphaeraceae bacterium (assembly GCA_040902585.1). Classification (GTDB taxonomy): domain Bacteria; phylum Planctomycetota; class Phycisphaerae; order Phycisphaerales; family Phycisphaeraceae; genus JBBDXA01. The sequence goes on along the minus strand of JBBDXA010000031.1, from coordinate 46,241 downwards.
CAGCGCGTCGCGTCGCTCCTGAAGCGCGTGGGGCTGGAGCCCGAGTATGCCCAGCGATATCCGCACGAATTTTCAGGCGGCCAGCGGCAGAGCATCGGCATCGCGCGGGCCCTGTCGCTGGAGCCGAAGTTCATCGTGTGCGATGAGCCGGTGTCGGCTTTGGATGTGTCGATCCAGTCGCAGATTCTCAACCTGCTGGGCGACCTGAAGAGGGAACTGGGACTTTCGTATCTGTTCATCGCCCACAACCTGGCGGTGATCGAACACTTCTGCGATCGCGTCGCGGTGATGTACCTGGGCAGGATCGTGGAACTCGCCTCGCGCGAGGCGATCTATGCCGGCGCGAGGCATCCCTACACGCAGGCGCTGCTCTCGGCGGCGCCGATGCCTGACCCGGCGGCCAACCGCAAGCGGATCGTGATGACCGGCGAGGTGCCGAGCCCTTCCAATCCGCCCACGGGCTGCGCGTTTCACCCGCGCTGCTACCTGACCCGCGAGCTGGCGAAGGATGCGATCGGGGGGCACGGCGGCGTGGGGAGTAAATCGTCGACGGTGGAACTGACCGTGCTGGGCAAGCAGGTGCGGATCATGCGAAAATGCGTCGAGCAGCGGCCGACGCTGGAGCCTTCGCCGCAGGAGCCGAGTCACTGTTCCGCGTGCTGGTATCCGGAAGATGCCGCGAAGCGCGGCGGCCCTGGAGAGAAGTGAGAACGGAGAACTGAGTACTGAATCCTGACTCCTGACTCCTGACTCCGGTCCCCTCTTTCCTGTCTTTTTCACTCTTTCTGTTGCCTCTCATGCAGCCGGTCGATACCCTATAATAGGAAGTTACCGGCCCCGGCCAATCGGATTGCCCGGGTCTACAAAACCAACCGGTCGCGCCACGGGTTCGGCGAAGATCGGCCTTGAATTACCCAGGAACCCCACGGAGACCGTGCCATCAACCGACGATTCCAACCGCAAGTCCGGGACACCGGCAAAAGACTGCGCATCAACGAGATGATCCGCATCTCTCCCATCCGACTGATCGACGAGAACAACGAACAGGTCGGGGTGATCGAAACCATCGAAGCCAAGCGCCGCGCCAAAGAGGTCGGCCTGGATCTGGTTGAGGTGTCGCCGCAGTCCGCGCCGCCCGTCTGCCGCATCATGGATTACGGCAAGTGGAAGTACCAGCAGAAGAAGAAGGAACAGAAAGCCCGCAGTCACAGCAAGCAGAGCGAGTTGAAGGAGCTGCGCCTGCGTCCGCAGATTGACGAGCATGATCTGGACATCAAGACGAAGCGTTCGCGCGAGTTTCTGGATGAAGGGCACAAGGTTCAATTCACGATCCAGTTCAAGGGCCGCGAGATGGCGCACCGGGAGTTGGGAATTGATCTGATGCGTCAGGTGGCGGGCCTGTTGGAGGACGTGAGCAAGGTCGAGCAGCCGCCGCGCAGTCTGGGGCGGCGCATGACGATGACGCTGGTGCCCGAGCGCAAGCAGGTACAGAAGCCGCCGAAGGCTGAAGGCTCTGCCTCGCCGGCGGCGAAGGAATCCGCTCCCGCGGACAAAGCCCCTGTGGCGAAGGCTGCGCCCGCCGCCAAAGCCGCGCCTAAGCCCGCGCCTGAGGCGAAGGAATCCGCCCCCGCGAAGGAACCGGCCGCGGCGGCAAAGGCCAAGCCCAAGAAGGTGGAACCCGCGCCCAGCACTTGAGAGCGGCGAACAATCAACCCAATGAAAAAGCCCCGGTTCGTCCGGGGCTTTGTTCGTGGGTCGTGACGTGATTTGATCCTTTCCAACCTCATCGCGGCAGACGGTTCGACGGCGGCAGCGGCTTGAAGTCCTTCGGCTTGGGCTGGTTGACCGTTTCATCAGGCAGCTTGATCTGATAAAGCTTCGCCAGTTCGTCGCGCGTCGTCGGAGTCAGTTCCATGCCTTCGCCCAGTTCCCTGCCGGTCAGTTGACCCTCGCGGTCATAGTCTGATCGCTGCTCGGGGGAATCCGGCGTCGGTTGACTGAACACGCGGAAGCCGCCGTCGCCGCTGGGCACGACGCGGATCTTGCGGAACGACACGCTGCCGGTGTTCGGATAGTAAGCGTAGAAGCCGTACTCGCCGTTCTCCCGCGGCAGGAGCGGAGCCATGAGGTAGAGTTCCACCTGCGAGACATACGCCATGGGCGGCTTCTGCCAGATGTACCGCTGCACGCCGGTCGGGCCTTCGCGGATGATGGTGATCTGCTCTTCGTTACGCACACCGGTTTCGAGCCATGAAGTTGTGGTCTCGACTCCCGGGTCCCGCCCCACACCTTTCGCTCCCGGCTCGCCGGGCAACGGACCGACGCGATTCACCTTCGGTGCCTCCAGGCGCACTGTCGAACGGATCGACCATGATTCATACTTGCCCGTCTCGGACTGAAACGTCTGACTGTGCGTGTCGATGACGCGGTCCGTCAGGTGAATGCGGGCGTAGACATCCACGCCGATGCCGTTGACGCCCACTTCCTCCACCTCCGCACGGGGCACCTGTTTCCTCTTGCCTCGTTCGTCGATCACTTCTTCCATGCGAATGGTCACGAGTTGATCGCGGCGTTCGCGGTGGACGGTCTTCATCCAGCCGATGTCCTGCTCGTTCTTGGTGATGCGCAGGTATTGAAGGCGAAGGGGCGCGAAGCCGTCGGGCCGACCGAAGTCATCGACGATGGGCAGGCGGACTTCCGGGAGCATGGCCTCGACCAGTCGCTTGTGGTTGATCGTCCGCGCCAGCACGTTGCCGTCCTCGAGCATCTTCTTGCGCAGGTCGCTCAGTTCCTTGGGATTCTGAACCTCAAGACTATCGAGCACGGCTTCCAAAACAGGGCGGGTCGCGGCGAACTGGTTGTGGTCGACATCCATGCGGATCATGACGAATATCTGCGGACTGAGCTGCATGAACGCCTGCGACATGACCCAGGGCTTGGCGTCGGCGTCCTGTTTGTTGACCTTGCGGCGACGTGTTTCATCGAGGATAAAGCTCCGCATGAACGCGTTGTCGGTTCCGTAATGCTTCATCCACTGAAGGGCCTTGGCGGCGACGACGCGGTCGGGTGAATTGTCCGCGATCATGCGGTAAAGGCGATACGCTTCGATGTCGCGCTTCCTCTCGCGCAGGGCGTCGGCCTTGGTCAGTTGCTCACGAGCGATCTTCGCCAGCGCCTCGACGCTCACTTTCGCGTCAGGCAGATCCTTCAATGGAAGATTGACGCCGAAGTGGAGCACCCAGCCCGGTCGCCCGGCAGGCTTGATGACGCGCTGGTCGAGAATCTTGGCGGTGGGCTGCACAAAGCCGAACTGTTCGATCGCGGCGCGGACGACCTGATCGATGGTGTGATCCTGCTGAGTGCGTTTGATGTACAGGCTGATGGTGTAGATGTCGTCCTTGGTGATGCGGACGAGGGCGTCATCGGAGTTGAACTGGTGAATGCGCGTGTCCAGCGGCGGGCGAAGCGAGACGCCGAAGGCGTTCTCACGCCACTTCTCGCGCGCGAGGTATTTATCGAGCTCATCGTCCGCGGCACTCAGGCTGCTGCACGCGGCGAGGAGAAGAATGGATGTCATCCCAAAGGACAACGCGAGGGAGGGAGTTCGGGAGAATCGAATCATGGCTTCTTCGCTGCCTCGTTCAGTTGGCGGATGATGGCGCGACTGTCGGGGAACAGGCGGACGACGGTGGCCTCGTCACTGGGGGCGAGCGTGAGTCGCACGCCGCCGAAGGGGAACCCGCCTGACTCGTTCCATTCGCTCATGAGGACGCGGCCGTTCTCATCAAGCCAGAGACGGTCCGCGTCCGGGGTCATTATCGGTCGAAGCGTGAGTACGACTGCGGCTTTGGGCCTGGTTTGGGGCGAGATTTCCGCCTCGGTGTTCACTTTCGTCACGGTCAGCCACGCGGGCTCAGGCTTCGCCTCGCCGCGCGAACGCCAGACCAGCACGGGCCCAGCCGACGCGAGATTGTAGACCTCATCCAGGTTCCACGTCTCTTCCGCCATGCTCGGCAGAAAGCCCTGCGGTACGGGAACGCTCCAGCCCTCGAACGGCATCCCCACCATCGGATAGGGCAGCATCGAAAGCTTGCCCTGCTCTATTGACACGCGGAAGGCAACCATTCGCCGGTCACCGCCCTTCTGCAGCAGATGCATGAGTTCACTGTGCATCGTCGCGCCGTCGGCTGAGGCCAGCGTCGTGGCCGCGGACTTGTGAATCTGATTGTCGCCTGCGAGGTACTGAATGCGGCGACTTACGAGCGGAAAGTCCACATCGATGGAGTGATCCGTCTGGCTGACCTGGGCACCGAGCGTGCGATGGTCGCGCCGGATGAGCCAGTAGCTGCGACCGACGCTCTGTTGATCGACCATGGCGCGGCGTTGTGAATCCGCCAGGCGTCCGCCACGCTCGACGGCATCAGCGAGCAACGCGCTGGTGTCCGTCGAACCGGTTGCGGCCTCGTTGCCCAGAGCATCGGCGAGGCGATCGATTAACGGATCGATCTCCTCCTGCACATCCGCCCAGGCGGCGTTCTCCGCCAGCACTTCGATGAGCGCGCCGCGCTGCGGCGTGAGCTCCAGATAAATAAGCTCGCGCTTCAGGGGCACGTTGGGTTCATCACTGAACGGCAGACGCCAGATGCCGACATCGCCTCGCCGCGACTTGGTCAGGGACTTAGGATCGGGCGACTGATGCAGACCTTCCTCGAACTGCCGCGCCAGTGCCTCACCGGGGCGAATCTGCGGAATGCGCGCGCCGGTCGTGTTCAACTCGCCGATGAGGCGGATCGTGGCCAGATGGGCCGTGCCGCCGTCGCCGGGTGTCAGCGTGATCGCCTGCACCCCGCGCGGGCCGGCCTCGACCCGCGCCCGCCACTTCGCCAGCGCCACCGGAGGCAGCATAGCCGCGGCGAAGTCATCGCTGCGGGCATCACGCCTGTTGCGATCGCTGACACTTTCAATCATCGCCGAGAGCATGGCGTCGTTGGCTTGTTCCGCGGATTCGTTGGTGGTCACCGGCGCGCTCAGCGTAATCGCCCAGTGACGCCGGCCGTCTTCCGTGAACACGATCACGCGCTCCGAGGTCGTCGCCGTCTCGGCATCGATCCGGCTGTGTGCAAAATAACGAATAACGGCGAACGACCCGATGCGCTGACGCTGGGCAACGCCCTGATCGACGAAGACGCGCGAACGCTTCATCACGCGTTCGTTCAAAAGAGCGCGAAGCACATGGTCAGGAGCCGTGGGCGTCGGCACATCACGGCGACCGATGGTCAGAATGCGACCGCGCACGGCGGGATCGCGAAACACCGTGGGATTGTCAGCGTACCCGCTTTCCTGCGCGGTGATCTCGATCTGTTCCCAGCCTTCGGGAGCGAGAATGTCCAGGTCGGTGATCGCCGTCGCCCTGAGCGGAACCTTCCAGTTCATCTGATGCGAACGGGTGTAGAGATGGGCCCCGCCCAGCGCAACAGCGGCCACCAGCAGCGTCACCACGCCGACGGCCATCTTCTGTGATCGTTCTGTTTGAAATCGCGCCGATTTGGGCATCGTTCGATCTTAAGCCGCCGCAAGGCCCGCGTCCATCACGCCGCCCTTGCAATCGGCACCGTTTCCGTCGGCAGATGCAACTCGCCGGGGAGGATCTGGGCAAGCGTATCGCAGGACATGACGTCCCTGTGACGGTCCAGCACGAGGCGAGGATGCAGGCGTCCCTGGAAGGTTGCGGCATGCTGCTCGCTCGTGGTGATCCACGCGTCGGACAGGCGGATACATCGCTGCTCCAGGTTCGCAAGCTGCGATGCCTTTCGCCGGCGGCGCAGTTGCGGGAGAATCACGCGGGGGGTCTCATCCACCATCTGAGTCGCAGCAAGATCGAGAATGCGCATCGCGCCATCCACCAGGGCCGCCTGATCGAGCAGCCCGGGCTCGGTGCAAAGGACCATGTCGAAGGCATGCAGCGCGGACCACTCGCGGGTGACTGCCGTCAGCGCGGCATTCTGGCGGGCACTGGTGATCGGCAGGTGCCGCGCACTCAGCCAGCGAAGGATTCCGGTGCGCGACGGGATCAACACGATCTGCGAGGCAACCGCTTTGGCGGCCCGCCAGTGGGACAGATTCACCGGGCCGTCGGCGACCGCGGCCAGGTAGATATTGTGCGTGCGATGCGCCAGCGACAGGAGCTGCCAGGCCCGGCGGTTGGGCGAGGCGTCAGCGTTGCCAACCGTCTGCCGGGGCAGCGCGTGACTGAGCATCAGAAGTTTCGGGCGATCGTGCAGCGTCAGGTTTCGCATCCGTCTCATCCTTCATCCAGCCGTGGCCCCGCAGGCAACGGCGTACCTTGATTGCTTTTCCCACGAACCCGTCCCAGTTCAGGCGGCCTCGGCGTAGCGGCCGTACTGATGGCGATAGCTCTGGCCGTAGCGGGCGTAGAGCCGATGATTCTTCCTCTGCTGATCCGTCGCGATGATGCCCGCCACCGGCGCGTTGTACGACGCCAGCGTGCGGATCGCCTGATCGATGAGGGGCTGCGGCGTGCGGTTCATGCGCACGATCAGCAGCACATCATCGCTCATCGCGCCGAGAATGCCCGCGTCCGCCAGCTCGACCACCGGCGGCGTATCGATGATCACGTGGTCATACTTCTGCTTCAGCTTCTGAATCAGAGAAGCCATTTCCCTGCCCGAAAGCATCTGCACCGCTTCGTTGTTCACGCGACGGCCGGCGGTGATCACATGCAGGTTCCGCTGCCCCGCCTCGTGGATCACATCATTCAACCGGCACTCGCCGTCGAGCAGGTGAGCCAGACCGGGAGAATCAGGCAGGTCCAGCAGGTTCTTGAACTGCGGCAGACGCAGGTCCGCTTCGACGACGATCGTCCTGCGATTGCGAAGCTCCGAGAAGCACAGGCCCAGGTTAAGACTGGTGATCGTCTTGCCTTCCTGCGGCGTGGCGCTGGTGATCGTATGGACCAGGTGCGTCTGGTTGTTCCAACGGGAAAGAATGCCGGTGCGGATCGAACGATACTCCTCCGCCATGGCGCTGGCGGGCTTGAGCATGGCGATGAGGCGATCGTCGACTCCGTTGTTGCTCTGCGCTTCACGAACCTCAGTCAGGTCGGCGAGGACCGGTGAAGGCTCGTCGGCATACGCGGCTTCCGCTTCCGCTTCAGGCTCCGGCGCAGGCGCGGCGGACTTCGTCGGCGCGGCAACGGCAGCGCTGAACGGCAGCACCTCCGGCGTGCGGCCGGCTGCCTCCGCTCTGGCTGCGTCGTCGTCCGACTGCTGCATGGCATCGAATATATAACCCATCGTCAATCCTTTCCTGTCGCGGACTTAAGCCGCACGGGCCGTAAACTTCAGAGGAGCGGTCACTCCAGATTCGACCGGCTCGTTCAGATCGCAAATCATGTCGCGGGAAACCTGGTTGATCACTGAATCGTCAATGATCCGTTGCTTGTTGACATAACCCAGCAGCATCGCGTTGTCGCACACCGCGTTGATCATCCGGGGAATACCGCCGGAGATCTGGTAAATGCGGTAGATCGCCTGATGGTTGAACGCCACGCGAGGGCGATCCGGATCGGTCGCGGCGACCTGAAGGCGATGCAGGATGTACGAAGCCGTCTCGTTCAGATCCAGCGGGCGCAGGTGCTTGGCCAGCACGATGCGCTGGCGCAGCGGTGCGAGTGAAGGCTGCTGCAATCGCTCGCGCAGCTCAGGCTGGCCCACAATGACAATCTGGATGAGCTTCTGCGTGGCGGTATCGAACGAACTCATCAGCCGCAGCTCTTCCAGCGCGTGATCTGCCAGAGTCTGGGCTTCGTCCACGAGCAGGACCAGAGGCTGCTGCTTTCTCGCGAGGTCGAACAGATGTCCGCCCAGGCGTTCCATGAGTCGGCCGTGATCGTCTTGC